>JBDTAN010000035.1:0-2784 GCA_039924585.1 Chitinophagaceae bacterium
AAGTTTTTAAAAACTCCAAAATTTTTGATGGTCTGTATTTTTTTAATCATATAGTTGAGTTAGGTCGGTCGAAATTTGCAGGTGTCACGTAGCATGACGCACAACACGATATTAGACGAAACCCCTGACTTATCCAAAAAAAATTTTCTCATTGGTTATCAACACCTTTATATTGCGTTTTTTTAATTGTTGTCGCGCCAATACAAATTTTAACATTGTCAGGGTTTCCTGTATAATGCATCTAAAGGACTTTCAATATTTATCAGTTTTTCCCTGCTTACATGCAAATATCTTTCTGTGGTCTTTATATTGAAGTGCCCTAATATCTCTTTTATAAATTTTACATCCACTCCTTTCTCCAGCATGTGCGTCGCAAAACTATGCCGCAATCCATGAAAACTTATTGTCTTACTAATGCCGGCTTTTATTTTTGCATTATGAAAAATAATTTGTGCCGAACGTATGGAATATGGCTTCCCGGGTTCATCACCTTCAAATAAAAAATTCACTGGCCTCGGCTTGCAGCTTTTATAATAATTTTCTAAAATATCCAGCAACAGCGGACTCAGGGCAACATATCTGTCCTTTTTCCCCTTACTGCAATACACAAATAGTTGCTTACGCTCCCTGTCTATATCCTCCATCCGTAAATTAATCACCTCGCTCACTCTTAAACCGGCGCTATACGCAGTAAATAAAATAGCCTTATGTTTTAAATTATTGGCCGCTGCAAATAACCGGCGCAGCTCTTCTTCTCCCAATACTTTTGGAAGAATTAAATGCTTCTTGGGCCGGGGTATTTCAAAAAACATTTTCTCTTTATTTAAAACCTGTTCATAATAAAATTTCAGTGCGTTTATTCTGCTATGCACCGTATTTTCTTTTAGTTTTAAATCATGAATGCAATACAAAATATACCGTTGCAATTGATCTGGTGTAATATCTTTTGCCGCATTATTCTTTATGGTTTGTAAATAGATTTGAAATTCATTGCAATAAGTGCGAACTGTACTTGGACTGTAGCCTTTCAATATTAAACGATTTTTATATTCAGAAAATGCATGTTCATTTTCTTTGCTTATGGCGACACTTTTTTTTGTTGTGTACGCTATTATATGTTTGGCAGGAATTGGTGCGATCGGATTTTGTGTTTCAATAAATGGTTGCGTTGTATGGCTTTTGTTTTCTGATAAATATACTTTCAACGCATCAGTTTTTAAAACTGCTTTACCTTTTAATGTATTCGCAAGTTGCTGATAATTATTTTTAGATAATGGAATATACCAGCATTGATGTGTCCTGCTCCATCGGGCATTTAATTCCTTTTGAAGAATGTTTTGTATCACTAAATCTTTCGGAAAATATATACCAATACATGCCTGGTTTTTGTGCAATAATGATTTTAAAACAACAACTTCCATAAATTAAAAATGATTCGTTTGATCGCTATAAAATTAGTTGCGCATTAAAGATTTCCTTAACTTTTTTCCACGCTTCCGCTACCTGAGTCACAGTGAAAAAGGCATTTAATTTCTCTAAGATAAATATTATTTTCCTGGATCAATGCATGTTTTATAAAAAAAAATTATTCAATATTCCCGGGCTTATTGTGCGATTAACAAATCTCTATCTTAAAAAAAACTTAAAACCTTTTTTATAAAACCTGCGTAACTCTTTACGAAGCCCACAAAGGTTTCAGGAATGATCACCCTTTTTTACAACACTTTTTTCTTAAAAAACAAAACATTTACACATGCGAAAAATGAAACTTAGAAAGTTACGGCTACCAGCCCTTACAGCTTTGTTTGCATCAGCTGTGGTTCTTATGTCATCCAGTCACCGTGAGGCACCGATGATATCCAATGACCCGCTTGCAGACAATACCGATGTATATGCATTCCGTTGCCCTGATAAACCAGGCAATATCTGCATCATCGCGAATTACATTCCGGGTCAACTGCCTTTCGGCGGCCCGAACTATTATCATTTCGGGGAAAACATCCGTTATGAAATTCACATTGACAATGATATCAATACCGCCGGGGATGATATCGTTTACAGGTTTGAATTTCATCAAACGAATGAAGATCCAACTACATTTTTCAACATCAGGCTGGGAAAAGAAAACCTGAAGACCACCTATACAATGTCAAAAAGTACAGATGGCGGACAGTCTTTTCAAACAGTGCTGAGCAACGGATACGTGCCGCCATATAATATTGGCCAACGTTCTATTACGTCGAGTACAGGTCTTGGTGCTTCTTCTTATGAGCAGTTGTTCAACAATGGAATTCTTTCTGCAAGCTCCGGAGAAAAAGTTTTCTGCGGTCCTGTAGATGATCCTTTCTATGTAGATCTTGGTGGTATCTTCGACCTTGGCGATGCACCACGTCAGACTACACCTTCTTCAGATGGACTTGCCTGCAAAAACGTTTCAACAATTGCATTGCAAATTCCGATCAATGAATTACAAAAAGATCATAAGTCAGCTGCGAAAGCAACAACGATTTTGGATCCTGATTTTGTAATTGGTGTTTGGGCTTCTGCAAGCCGTCAGAGCATGCGCGTATTAAATGGCGATGGTACAGAAACGAATTCAGGCAACTGGGTTCAGGTTTCCCGTCTCGGTATGCCATTGACCAACGAAGCAGTTATTCCAATTGGTTATAAAGACAAATGGAATTCTATGACACCGTATGAAGACCTTGCCAACCTTTCTACTTTTGGTAATTTCTTCTACAATCCGGAACTGGCTTTGTATATGGATGATGCACAATTTGGAAC
>JBDTAN010000036.1:0-2820 GCA_039924585.1 Chitinophagaceae bacterium
TGGGCGCAATAATGATCTGAGACTCCGGATCTTTTTCCAATAATTTATAAGAAATAAATGCGACGCATGGCGCCGTATTTTTTCGGCTGGGTTCTGCCAGGATATTATTTTCATTCATATCCGGTAATTGCTTTTTCACTAACGAAGTATACTCTTTCGAAGTGATCACATATATATTTTCTACCGGGATGAACTGAGCGTATCTTTCAAATGTTTGCTGGATCAGGGTTTTACCTGTCTGTAAAATATCGAGAAATTGTTTTGGAAATGCGGCCCTGCTTTTTGGCCAGAACCTGCTACCAATTCCACCTGCAAGTATTGCCACATAATGATGTTTATTCATATCAGGATTGACGTGTTATCAAATATATTTTTAAATTAATCCTTCCCGTACCAGGTCATGAATATGAATGATGCCCAGGTATTCATTGTCAGAACCGGTGATCACCAATTGACTGATATCCGCTTCTTGCATTATTTCCAGGGCTTTCATTGCTAATGTACCGACTTGGGTATTTTTGGGGTGCAAAGTTAAGATATCCTGCGCAGTTATTTTACTGATATCATCTGTTTTTCCAAGCAATCGCCTGATATCCCCGTCAGTAATGATTCCCAGGAGTTTATTTTTTTCATCCGTTACTACAGCCGCGCCCATCCGGCCACGGGAAATTGCCATGATCACATCTTTCAGGGTATCGCTGGTCGTTATTCTTGGCTTTTCATTTTGTATATAAATATCATCCACTTTCAAATATAATCTTTTTCCCAGGTTTCCACCGGGATGATAGCGAGCAAAATCATTCCCGGTAAATCCATTTAATTCCATCAGGCAAACTGCCATGGCATCTCCCATCACCATTTGTGCTGTGGTGCTGCTCGTCGGTGCAAGGTTATGCGGACAGGCTTCTTTAGAAACAGTTGTATTTAAAACAATGTCAGCTTCGCGGGCAAGCGTTGACTGCATATTGCCCACCATAGCGATCAATGTATTTCCAAAATTTTT
Organism: Chitinophagaceae bacterium; assembly: GCA_039924585.1. Classification (GTDB taxonomy): domain Bacteria; phylum Bacteroidota; class Bacteroidia; order Chitinophagales; family Chitinophagaceae; genus JAFDXJ01. The sequence continues at coordinate 1,004 of JBDTAN010000036.1, forward strand.
TATAAAAGGAGGTAACGCTTTTATCTCGGGGCTCTCACCACTTTTACTAATGATGAGTACAACATCATTTTCCTGTATCATACCCATATCCCCATGCAACGCATCTGCTGCATGCATGAACAAAGACGGCGTTCCGGTAGAATTGAATGTCGCCACAATCTTTTGTCCAACGATTGCACTTTTACCAATGCCTGTAACAACCATGCGGCCTGAGGAATTATGTATGGCCAGGATGGCTTTTTCAAATTCATCATTGATAAAATCTTCGAGACCCTGCACGGATTGTGCTTCAAATGCAATCGTCCTGCGAGCGCTTGCTTGTATATTTTTTTCCATGATGAATGCAAAGGTAAACTTTAACAAAGTTCGTATTCTAAAATTTAAGCCGGATTTATTAACTTCGTTAGGGTTTATCGAGGTTTACTTATACTTTGCTTCCAAAGCATTTTAAACCAAAGCAACCATTAAAAAAATTAATTCTATTTTATCATTATTTATTAATTACCTTTTGGGGAATTTATAAATATCGCGAATTGGAAATTCTGTGAATATGCCTACATCAGCAAAAAAAACGCCTGCAACAAAAACGCCGGTAAAAAAGGCGAAGAGCCAACCCGTTACTAAAAAAGGAAAACATGCTTCCACTGCAACAATTGGAAATCATGGACATGATATTCTCCATGCAGTAAAATCCCATTTTGGTTTTGAAAAATTTAAAGGTCGCCAGGTAGAAGCTATTAATAGTTTACTGGATGGCCGGGATACTTTTGTAATAATGCCAACGGGTGGAGGGAAAAGTTTATGTTATCAATTACCCGCAATGATTTTGGAAGGCTGTGCAATTGTTGTAAGCCCGCTTATTGCACTCATGAAAAACCAGGTGGATCTTGTTCGTGGTTATAGCGAGAAAGACGACGTGGCCCATTTTTTAAATTCATCACTGAATAAAGGACAGGTAAAAGAAGTGAAGGCGGATTTGCTTGCAGGTAAAACAAAATTATTATATGTAGCGCCGGAAACATTGACCAAACAGGAGAACCTGGATTTTTTTAAAGAATTAAAAGTATCTTTTTTCGCTGTAGATGAAGCGCATTGTATTTCTGAGTGGGGACATGATTTCAGGCCGGAATACCGGCGGCTTCGCGAAATGATGGATCAGATAAACCCGGATATTGCAGTAGTTGCACTTACCGCAACTGCAACTCCGAAAGTGCAAAGTGATATTGTCAAAAACTTAGGTTTGCGTGATCCCAATATTTATATTTCTTCCTTTAACCGGGCCAATTTGTATTATGAAATTCAGCCCAAATTAAAAAAGGATCAAACCATTCGTAACATCGTTCGCTTCATTTCCCATAATGCAGGTAAAAGTGGAATCATTTATACATTGAACAGGAGAACTACAGAAGAACTTGCAGAACTGTTGGTGGCTAATAATATTAAAGCTGTAGCATATCATGCAGGTCTTGATTCTAAACTACGTGCCAAACGCCAGGATCAATTTTTAAATGAAGATGTGCAGGTGATCGTGGCTACCATTGCTTTTGGTATGGGGATAGACAAACCGGATATTCGTTTCGTAATTCATTTTAATATTCCAAAATCAATCGAAAATTATTACCAGGAAACAGGCCGCGCCGGCAGGGATGGACTGGAAGGAAAATGCCTGCTTTTTTATTCGCATAAAGACGTCGCAAAACTGGAACACCTGATGCGGGACAAGCCTTTGAGTGAACGTGAAATCGGCGCTCAATTGATCAATGAAACCGTGGCTTTCGCAGAAATTTCTACCTGTCGTAGGAAAGTTTTGTTACATT
>JBDTAN010000037.1:0-2569 GCA_039924585.1 Chitinophagaceae bacterium
ATTATGGATACGAACAGGCTTAGTAAAACAATTTGTAAAGCGTTGAATGATCAAATGACCAAGGAAGCGCATGCGGCACAAATTTATTTATCTTATGCAGCATGGGCGGCTGAACAGGGATATGATGGTATTGCAAATTTTTTATTTCGCCATGCAAATGAAGAGCGAAGCCACATGATGAAAATTCTTGAATATATCCTGGAACGTGGCGCAAAAGTAACAGTGACAGTCATTCCAGCTCCGCCTGCAAATCCCAAAGGTGTACAGGATTGTTTTGAAAAAACATTTCAGCATGAGGTTGAGAATACAACGGCCATTTATAAAATTGTCAAAATGAGTTTTGATGAAAGTGATTGGGCAACCTGGAATTTCATGCAATGGTTTGTAAAAGAACAAACAGAAGAAGAAACAATGGTGATGAATATGCTGGATAATTTAAAAATTGCAGGCGGTGAAAGAGCTTCCGGTGAATCTTTATATGCATTCGACCGGGATATGAAATCTACACCGGATGATGCAGAACTCGCCCAGGAAAAAACAGTGGAAAATCCCTGAGTTATTCATTCAATGGTGCAACTTATTAAGCGCTTATGACGGAATCAGCAATTGCGGATAAAATAAACGGGTATCAAAAATTGGGGTTGAAAATGTTTACTACATCTTCATTTCAAACCCATAGTATTGTGCTATTGCATATACTCAGCAAGATTGATAAAACGATACCGGTTTATTTTATACATACCGGATATCATTTCCCTGAAACCCTTACGTACCGTGATCAAATTTCCAAATTGCTGAATTTAAAACTGGTCAATATTTATTCTTCTACTGCAAAAATTCATCAGCGGGATGCACAGGGAAAATTATTGTATGCAAGTGATCCGGATCTTTGTTGCCACCTGAATAAAGTGGTTCCATTAGAGCCTATTCTGGCATCTCATGATATTTGGATAAATGGTGTGCGTGCAGACCAGGGAACTTTTAGAAAGCAATTACAGGTTGAAGAAAAATCGAAATGGAATACGACGCGCTTTCATCCCATGCTCGACTGGACCGGAAAAATGATCTATGATTATTTGCGGGTAAATGAAATTCCGCATCATCCCCTGGAGCATGAAGGCTATTATAGTATAGGTTGCGAACCTTGCACGCGCAAATGGAATTTGGATTTGGATGAACGCAATGGACGCTGGTATGGTTTGAAGAAAACAGAATGTGGTTTGAATACGGATCTCGTGGAGAAAAAAGAGAATACATCAACTGCTTAAGAAAAAAAAATGAATGTACTTATTACGGGAGGTGCGGGTTATATCGGTACAGAGTTAGTTGCATCACTTGCGATGTTACCTACTGTAAAAAAAATTATTATTTATGACAACCTAAGCCGGGCAAACTATAATTTATTTATTGGCACAAACCTCAACAGTCATAAAATATTTTATGTAAATGGTGATATACTTGACTCACGGAAATTAAAGCAAGCTTTAATGGATGTAGATATTGTTTTTCATTTTGCTGCAAAAGTAACCACGCCTTTTGCAAACACTGATGCGCATATTTATGAACAGGTAAATCATTGGGGCACTGCAGAACTCACGTATGCACTGGAAGAAAGCAGGATTAAAAAATTTATTTTTTTAAGTTCTGCAGCAGTGTATGGACATACAGTTTCGGCTGCGGATGAAAAGACAACACCATCGCCTGAAAGTTTTTATTCTATTTCAAAATTAAAAGCTGAAAAGCATGTGCTTCGCTTAACGGATAAAATGAATACAATCATTTTACGCCTGGGAAATGTATATGGATATAGTAAGAGTATGCGTTTCGATGCGATGATCAATAAATTTATTTTTGATGCGCACTTTACGGGTCGTATTACGATCAATGGTTCCGGGAATCAAAGCCGCGCATTTATTTCTATTGATAAAACCCGGGAAGCATTGCTGCAAATATTTCAAAAAGAAATTCCTTCTGGAATTTATAACCTGGTAGATAAAAACATGCAGGTTTTGCAGGTGGTAGAAGCTGTGAATGAAGTTTTCCCGGGTGTAGAATCTTTTTTCATCAACCAGAATTACACGGGTTTTCAACTGGAAGTAAAACGCGAATCCGCATTATTTTCTTATATCGATTTTCCTGACGCTGATTTTACGGAGGAATTACGCAATTTCAAAGATAGATTTGCTTTTTAGCTTTTGCAGGTTTGCTTAAAAAAACTTAATTTTGCACTAATTCATAGTAATTAGATACATTTCTCTCTACGAATTACTTCATTTCTCTGCATTATTTATCATTTAAAGAGACTATTATATGGCTGAAACCTGGAATAAAAAGGAACGCGAAAAGAAAAAAAGACAAAACAGGAAAGAAAAACTGGAAAGAAAACAGGAAAGAAAAGAAAATCAACAAACAGGCAAAACGCTGGATGATATGTTGGTGTATATTGATGAAAATGGAAACTTTTCTGAAACACCACCGGATCCCAGGAAAAAGATTCGCGTGAATGTAGAAGACATTAATATAGGTGTGCCTAAACATGAAGAGACGGACCCTGCCGATCTTATACGGG
>JBDTAN010000038.1:0-6134 GCA_039924585.1 Chitinophagaceae bacterium
AATGTGGTGCGGAAAAATTTACCTGTGTGAAACTGAGTTTGTTTTGAATATTCAAAGTATTCAAATTTTCTAAACGGATAAACCCTTTAAAACTTTTTATCCGCATACCAAGGTATAAATTGATTGCTGGCCGGTTCTGAATTGTAAGCGTGTCCTGTACAATGAAATGTCCATTTAAAGGTGAGTAATTATCTGCTTTATAAGGCGTATTATACATCACTTCCACTCCGGTAGATAAATATAAATTTGTAAAGAAATTACCTTCAAATGCAAAACGATTCCTTGTGAAAATCAATGGAATTTCTATCGGCGCATTCGCAGTTGTTTTTTGAAGATGTACTTCCGAATAGAAATTCCAGTGTTTAGTTATTTTAAATTGTTTTTCTGCTGCTGCATGCAACACGTTTAATAAAGTAGCAGACTGTTTTGCTTCATAAAAATTATCAAAATAAATATAATTTCCAACTATAAAATATTCTCCTGTAAGATCTAAATGCAATTTATTGAAATGCAGGTTGGCAAATATGCGTGTATTATTTTCTTTATTAAAACTAGCTGCAACCACAGGGAAAGAACTAACTTGGTTGTTAAAAACTGAAGCCGGTGACTTATTTACATTTTGCAAACCCAATTGAAAAAAAGCTGTGGAATGAATAAGTTGCTTTTGTAAAGAAATATAGGCATCATAATCACCGGCATAACTACCGGCCGCATATAATTTCCCACGTGCGATCAAATCCCATTGCTGATTTTTAGTACGGTTTCTATATTCCACATTGGCAATAATATTTGTGTATTGAACAACTGGCAGATTTTCTCCTCCACCCTGAATCCATTCATGTGTAGCGCCTAATTTAAAAAACTGGTTGAAGTTATTCTTTTGAGGATAGGTAATGATACTAAAATCATTGACCAGGTTTTTCCAGTTATCCTGGAATCGAACGGCAGGGCTGTTTACAAGATAATTAAAGTATTGCGTGTAACTGAAATCTACCGGGTAAATATCAGAAAATATAAATTTTTGTGTCTGGTAACTGATCGTATGCTGGAAACGAAGCCGCGGATAAAATAATCGATATGTAGTGGAATCAACTACCAGGGAATCCTTTTGACCAATATCGTAATACTGGCGAAAAAGAAATATATTTTCATCATATTCTGTGCCCGTAGAAATATTGGTAGAAAAAAAGTTCCGGCTGGATTGTGCATTATTTCCAAGCCTTGTGAATAATTCAAATGGATCATTCAGGGAAAGGCTGTCAATTTTTCCTTCGTCCTGCAAGCCGCCATTATCAGAAGAGCGCAATTTATTATTGATAAAAATAAAATAATTTCCGTAGCGTTTATTCCTGCTGGTATAATAGGTATTGATTCGAATATTATTATGGCTGCTATTTTGATTTTTGTAAGACCCCGGAGAGTTTACAAAACGGAATTGGAATGTAAGATTAAAATTGCGTTTACTGTTTTTGGTATATAAAACATTGATCATTTGTTCGCCTTTGCTTCCCAGCAAATAACCCAATTCTGCATAAGGCCGTGAAGTATTAAAATAGCGTGTGTCTTTTACCGAAAACCTGTACAAGTCATAGGAATGAAAGCCAGCATCCCAGCCGGGCTGCATATTGGGAGAAAAAATTATTGGTTCAGATGCATTGCCCATATTTCCCAGGTCTACATTTTTATAAGAAAAAGGGAACCATTTATAAAAATCGGTAATAGATGAATCCCGGTGTTCAATACGCGAAGAATCGAAATACCTGTAATTAATGGTAATGGAATCTTCGAGTGGATTACGATGGATCAGCGAGTCTTTTTGGGTGGGTTTACGAATGGGCTTTCCCTGGCTGTCAAAAGTAATTTGCGAAGCCTGATTTTGTGTATTTGGAATGGTTTCCCTCGTATCCTGGGCACATAGTAAAACAGGTGTTGTTATTACCAACAACAGAAAGAAGCATTTGAAATATTTTAATTTCATGTAATTTTTCAAGTCTGCAAAATAACCGCATTCAATGGAATGAAAATATAAAATATAAAGTACATAGAAATTTTACCAAATCATTCCAGTGCATCTTTTTTAGAAAATAATTTTTTGAAAACATAATGGTAAATAGTGTTTTCCGTACCATTTGAAATTGGAAAAGCATTCACTAGTTTCCAGCCATCTCTTCCAAGATAATTCAACGCATCAATAACCGTATTGAATTTCTTTGATTTACCACTTTCATCTTTTATCTTATTAGTTTGAAATAATCCGCGCGCTTCTCCATAATCAATATCAATGGTTACTTTATTACTCAGCACTCTTTGGCTGGCAACAACTTCACAATATTGTTCAAGCATGGAAGTATCTGTTTGAGCATACATTTCACTACAGGAAAATAGACCCAAAATGATAATTAATTTTTTCATGTTGATGCTGTTTTCAATTAAAAATTAGAATTAAAACGATTGAGGAAAATTATGTAATTTATAAGGAATGAAAAAATTTTCGTTAAATGATTCTTTAATTTTTAAAAATCGAAGCTGTATTTCAATATAAATGTACTCACAGGTTTTGAACCTATTGATTCATATCTGCTTAAAATGTACCTTTGCGCAAAATGCACAATATGCCAGAAACGATCACATCTAAAATTGATTTTAAACTCCCTTATAAAGTAAAAGACATTAGCCTTGCTGCCTGGGGCCGCAAAGAGATTATGCTCGCTGAAGCGGAAATGCCCGGGCTTATGGCCATCCGTGAAGAATATGGAAATGCTAAACCTTTACAGGGTGCACGAATTGCAGGATGCCTGCATATGACCATTCAAACTGCAGTTTTAATTGAAACACTCATTGCACTCGGTGCAGAAGTAAGATGGAGCAGTTGTAATATTTTCTCCACACAAGACCATGCCGCTGCAGCAATTGCAGAAGAAGGCATCGGTGTATTTGCCTGGAAGGGTCAATCACAGGAAGAGGCCGACTGGTGTATAGAACAAACTTTATTTTTTGGCAGTGCGGACAGGCCATTGAATCTAATCCTGGATGATGGCGGTGATTTAACCAATATGGTTTTTGACCAATATCCTGAATTAATAAAAAATATTAATGGCTTAAGTGAAGAAACAACCACGGGCGTTCATCGTTTGTATGAGCGTATGGAAAAAGGTACACTACCAATTCCTGCTATTAATGTAAATGACAGCGTTACGAAATCAAAATTCGATAATAAATATGGTTGCCAGGAAAGCCTTGTAGATGCTATCCGCCGTGCAACGGATGTAATGATGGCAGGAAAAGTTGCCGTTGTGGGTGGTTATGGAGATGTGGGAAAAGGATCTGCAGGAAGCTTACGCGGTGCAGGAGCACGTGTAATTATCACAGAGATTGATCCGATCTGTGCTTTGCAAGCTGCCATGGATGGTTTTGAAGTGAAAAAAATGATTGATGCTGTTAAGGAAGCGGATATCATTGTTACTGCTTCCGGTTGCCGCGACTTGATTACTGAAGCACATTTCCGCGCGATGAAAGATAAGGCCATCGTTTGCAACATCGGCCATTTTGATATTGAGATTGATATTTCCTGGTTGAATAAAAATTATGGCAATACAAAAAATACTGTAAAGCCACAGGTTGATCTTTATACAATCGAAGGAAAAGATATTATTGTTCTTGCAGAAGGACGCTTAGTAAATTTAGGTTGTGCTACAGGCCATCCTTCATTTGTAATGAGCAATTCATTTACCAACCAGGTACTGGCACAAATTGAACTCTGGAAAAATCATAGCAAATATGAAAATAAAGTGTACGTATTACCAAAACATTTAGATGAAAAAGTAGCACGTTTACACCTTGCAAAAATTGGTGTTGTACTTGAAGAACTCACCAGTGCTCAATCTGAATATTTGGGAATTCCTAAAGGAGGCCCTTACAAAACAGATATGTACCGCTATTAATTTTTTATAAAATTAATGAATACCCTGCAAATTTGCAGGGTATTTTTTTGGCAATTTTTATTTGTAAAATTTGTCTTATTTTTGAAAAAGATCAATTTTAAAATACAACCAAACTAATCATCATGAAATTATTTCTGTACGCTTTTCTTTTATCCGCAGTTGCTGCTTGCAATAACAATGTGCCTGCAAATAAAGATGCCGATTCAACTAAAACCGAAACCACTTCTCCGGATGAAGTTGCTATTAAAAAAGCAGTTGATGATGCGTATGCATGGATCAGTTTTAAGAAAGGTGGAAAACCAGATTATAATAAGATCCATGAATATTTTATACCACAGGCAGAACTCATCAATTTCCGGAATGATACATTAGAAATTTTATCTTTAGATCCATTTGTTAGTGTTTATAAAGGCATGATAGAAAGTGGTCAGGTACAATCTTTCTATGAAGAAGAATTGTATGGCAAAACGGACCAGTTTGGCCGCATAGCACAAAGGCTTAGCACTTATAAAACGTATATCAATACAATGGATTCTATTACCGAAAGAGGCGTGAACAGTTTTCAATTGATTAAGACTCCGGCTGGCTGGAAAGTATCCAGTATTATTTGGGATATTGAAAAACCCGGCTTACCCATTCCTTCCATTTATTTACCCGCAAAAAAGAACGATTAGGTTTCGGTTAAAAAACCAGAGAAAATTTTATATTTACACATGACCGAATTTAAATACACCATTTTATATGTTGAAGATGTGAAAGCTGCTTTGTCTTTTTATGAAAAGGCATTTGGTTTCACAACAAAGTTTATCGCACCAGATGAATCTTATGGAGAATTAAATATGGGCGAAACCACACTTTCCTTTGCAGCAAAAACGCTGGCTAAATCAAATTTAAAAGATGGATTTATAGAAAGCAATTTAAAAAACAAACCCTTTGGGATTGAAATTGGTTTTACGACAGATAATGTAGAAGCCACAGTGAACACGGCTGTTGAAGCAGGCGCCACAATTATTGAATATCCTAAGACTTCTTCCTGGGGACAAGTAATTGCATATGTTCGTGATCCTGATGGTTTTCTTATTGAGGTTTGTACACCTATGGAAGTTTAAAATACGGCAAATTATTTAACATCATTTCTATTCCTGATTAAAATCATATTTTGCTCTATAGAGTTTTCTATCTTTGCAATGTTTGAAAAACGAATTGATATATAAACGTTTCACTTCCTTATTTCTCCTGGCTTTATTTTTTACACAAGCCTTCAGTCAGTTAATCATTGTTGCAAATTATTATCACAACGAATCGCAATATGCTGCTGTTTGTGAAAACAAAGCAACGCCTTCCATGCATTGTGATGGTAAATGCCAGATGTATAAAAGTCTTGATGCAAAAGACCAACAAGGTCAACAATCAATTGAAAAAAAATATACTTCTAATGAGACCCTGATATTGCTTGATTATTTTTATTCATTGAATAAAATCAATTTTGCAAGTCCAAATCTGCAACCAATCGAGCAGGGTTTATTTTTTCCTCCAACTCCTGTACATCGCATTTTTCATCCGCCCGGAAACCTGGTTTTCTCTTAGTTTTTTTAGAAAAATTCTTTTAAACAATTAACCAGACAAATCAGTATGAAAAAAATAATATTGACAGGTATCCTGTTCTTTACATTCACCGGCCTGTTCGCCTGTGATATATGCGGCTGTAGTGCCCCGGGCTACTTCTTTGGCCCGTTTCCACAAGTCCGCAGCCACTTTTATGGAGTGCGTTATTATTTCCGGAGTTTCAATAGCCAGGTAAAAGGAGATGCTTCCCAATACAGCAAAGATTTTTACCAAACAGCAGAAATTTGGGGCGGACTCAATGTGGGCAAAAAATTACAATTAATGGCATTTGTTCCATATAATTTCAACAGCCAAAAATCGGATGATGGCACAAATACCACGAATGGTATCGGTGACATCACATTGCTCGCGAATTATAAAATTTTAGAAAATAGCAGGCAAACAAAAAATGGTAAAAACATCCGGCAACAATTACTCGTTGGTGCAGGCATTAAAGTTCCAACAGGAAAATTTTCTGCCGATCCGGATGAAATTATTGCCGGTGCAAATAACCAACCCGGAAGTGGAAGCGTGGATGTTTTATTCAATACAATTTATACTTTACAAATAAATTCCTGGGGAGTAAAT
>JBDTAN010000039.1:0-4468 GCA_039924585.1 Chitinophagaceae bacterium
GGATTGAAATATGCACAACAACACGGGGATGCACGGTATATTATGGATACCTATAACGATATTGCTGTTAATTATTTTAGCCTTAATGACTACAAAAATGCTTTAAAAAATTACGACACCTTATTAAAGAAGAGTATTAAAATCAATGATAACTATCGCCAGTCAATAGCTTTGCAAGGCATAGCAGATATTTATATAAATCAAGCCAAAACAATGCAGGCTATAACCTTGTTACAAAGAGCAGTAATGATTACAGACACAAGTGACTATAGAAATTTGAAAAAAGTTTATAATAGTCTATCTGCCGTTTATGCAAAAACAGGTGATTATAAAAATGCGTATGAAAGCAGTATGAAATATAAAAGGTTCAGCGATTCTGTAGCAAGCAAAGAAAAAACAGACAAGCTTACAGGTATTACGCATCAATTGGAATTTGAAAACAAGCAGGCTTTGCTGAAGGCAACCCAGGATAAACAGCTTGCTATACAAGAATCAGAGATAGAAAGGCAAAAAGTATATCGCAATGTAACCTTTGCAGGATTATTTATTTTTATAATCCTCGCTGTATTTTTATTTATACGCTTCAGAGAAAAAAGAAAATTAAATATCACACTTCAAACAACATTGTCTGATCTTAAATCCATGCAATCACAGTTAATACAGAGTGAGAAGATGGCAAGCCTGGGCGAACTTACAGCAGGCATTTCACACGAAATACAAAACCCATTGAATTTTGTAACTAATTTTTCTGAAGTAAGCAATGAACTAATTGATGAAATGAAAATAGAATTATCAAAAGGTAATTATGAAGAAGTAAATACAATTGTTGAAGATGTAAAGAAAAATCTTGAAAAAATAAATTATCATGGTAAACGTGCAGATGCTATCGTAAAAGGAATGCTGCAGCATTCCAGAAAGAATAGCGGTGTAAAAGAATCAACAGATATTAATAAACTGGCTGATGAATATTTACGATTAAGTTATCATGGGTTAAGAGCTAAAGATAAAAGTTTCAATGCAACAATCCCGATAGCTATCGGGACAGATTTTGATGATTCGATTGGTAAAATAAAAATTGTTCAACAGGATATTGGAAGAGTATTATTGAATTTATACAACAATGCATTCTATGCTGTAAATGAAAAAATAAAATTTGCTGATAAAAATTATCAACCCACTGTTTCCATACAAACTAAAAAAATAAATGACAAGGTTGAAATAAAAATCACCGACAATGGAAAAGGTATTCCACAAAACATCGTTGACAAAATCTTCCAACCATTCTTCACAACCAAACCCACAGGACAAGGAACAGGATTGGGATTGTCTTTAAGCTACGATATTATAAAAGCGCATGGTGGTGAAATAATTGTGGAGAGCATAGAAAATGAAGGAACAACATTTATTATTAATTTGCCTACTGTCTGAATTCCCGATGAATGCGGGACAAGCACTGATAAGCAGGATTAAAAGATTACACGGATTAAAGAATGATTCAAGATTTAAAATAAAATCAGTGTATCCATAAATCCATTAAATCCGTGATTCAGATAACTTTTTACTACTACTTAAAAATAATATTCGATATTGCCACTAATCTTTTAAAATATAAACCGGTAATCATGTTTAAAAAAATCTCAACACTTATTTTACTATTTGTAATTGCGCTTTCTATACATGCAGGCGCGCAAAAATTTAAAGCTGTTCTTACAGATGCTTCCAATAAACCATTCACGGGTAAAGTTGTTTTATACATGTCGAAAAATAATTCAACTCCGAAAGCTGGCGGCGTTGGAATGCAATCATTTCCCTGCTATGCAGTGACGGCAACAAATATAAAATCCGGTGGCAGTATAATTTTTGATGACAATGCGATCAGCTATCCTGAAAAACTTTCAGCAATTGAACGCGGCACTTATTTTGTCCAGGCAGTTTGGGATAAAAATGAAGGTGGCCGTTCCATTGAAGGCAGCGCCGGAAATATTTTTAGTAAACCCATCCAGGTTACAATAACCACAAATGACAAGCAAGTTATTGCTCTAAATTGCGACCAGTTAATTCCCGAACAAACTTTTACAGAATCAGAGAATGTGAAAGAATTAAAAGTTCCTTCAGCACTACTCACCTCATTTTATGGCACTCCTCAAACAGTGGATGCTGCAGTTATTTTACCTAAAGAATATGCAACAGAACCAAACAGGAAATTTCCTGTATTGTTTACGGTGTCAGGCTTTGGCGGCGATTATCACCGCTACTCCGGCAGGGATATAATAAGCGATCCGATTGATACGGTTGCCTGTATTCGTGTAGTACTCGATGGCAATTGCCCGCTCGGTCATTCAGTATATGCCAACAGCGATAACAACGGTCCACGCGGCGATGCGCTGGTAAAAGAATTTATTCCTTTCCTGGAAAAAAATTATCGTTGCAATGGTGCGCGTTTACTCACCGGCCATAGCAGCGGTGGCTGGACTGTTTTATGGTTACAAACACAGTATCCAAAAACGTTTGCAGGTTGCTGGTCCAGTTCTCCTGACCCGGTGGATTTCAGAAGTACATTGACCGTAAATATTTACGAAGACAAGAATATGTTTTACAATAAAGATAGTGCACTGAATCCCGAAGCATCTATTGATGGTTTTTTTCCTGTGCTTTATATGCGGGATGCGTATCCAATGGAAAGGGTTATTTATAGAGGTGAACAAATGAATTCATTAAATGCCGTATTCAGTAAAAAAGGAAAAGATGGAAACCCGGAAGCAGTTTGTGATCCCGTAACAGGCGTGATCAATCCGGCTGTAGTGGAGCATTGGAAAAATTATGATATATCATTAAACCTGCGTACCAACTGGGAACAATTAAAACCAGACCTGGATAAAAAGATACGCATCACCACAGGCAACAATGATAATTTCTATTTGAATTATGCGGTGCATAAATTGGATTATGCTATGAAAAAATTAAACGCAAATATCACGATCGAATATTTTCCGGGCGATCATTTCACAGTTTCCACAACCGAATTCAGGAATAAAGGAAACCAATTTCTGAAAGAAAAATATTTGGAATGGGAGGCAAAACAATAAGTTTTTATGGGCTGTAAAGTGCAGCTACTTTATTTTAAAATTTCATTTCATACAAGAAAATATTTTTATAGCCACACTTCGCAGCAGCAACATATATTTACAAATCATTTAGCAAAATCATGAATGTAAATTTCCTGCTGATTTTTTTCATAGCCAGGTATCTGCGCAAATCGCTCAACCTGCAGGAAACCAATCCGCTTTGGGATAACCGCCTGAAATGGATGATGTATTTATCTATTGCTTTCCTTGTAGCAGGTTTTGTTTTAATTAAATCTGACGCTGCTTCCGAAACGATTTCTGGCGTCACACTGGCAGCTTTTACTTATATGCTGTACAGTCAGAAATTGTTCAAGTCTGCGCGACAGATTCTTATAGCTATTGGGCCTTATGTCATCATTTCATTATTTAATCTTTTAGTACGTTTTATTGTTCCGGCTACTTTTAAAGAATGGAGTAATACATTGGATAACATCAGCACCTTTGCGATCTTTTGGGGTGTAGGCGTTTGGTTTGTAACCATGCGGCAAAGAAAGCAATTGGACAAGGCGAATGAACAAGTTGCTGAAAAAGAAAAAGATAACCAGGTGATCACGCAAATGAAGGCTGAGCTGGAAGTACAGGTAAAAGAAAGAACTGCAGAAATTACCAAACAAAAAGAAGAATTGGAACTTACTTTACATGAATTGAAAGCAACACAAAGTCAATTGATCCAATCTGAAAAAATGGCTTCACTCGGTGAACTCACTGCCGGCATCGCGCATGAAATTCAAAACCCGCTGAATTTTGTCAATAATTTTTCTGAAGTGAATGCTGAATTAATTGAAGAATTAAAAACAGAAAAACTAAAACCTATAAATGAACGGGATGATAATTTGGAAAATGAAATTCTCAATGATATCGCAGCCAATGAAGAAAAGATCAATCATCATGGAAAGCGTGCTGATGCGATTGTAAAAGGGATGCTCCTCCATTCAAGAAAAAATACCGGGCAGAAAGAACCGACGGATATCAATGCATTATGTGATGAATATTTGCGCCTCTCCTATCATGGTTTACGCGCAAAAGATAAAAGTTTTAATGCTGATTTTAAAATGGATTTTGATGAAAGTATTGGAAAGATTAATATCGTACCGCAGGATATGGGCAGGGTGCTTCTTAATTTATTCAACAATGCATTTTATGCAGTTAATGAAAAACTCAAAGCACAAAGCACATTACACACTGACAATTACAAACCCCTTGTTTCAGTTCAAACAAAAAAGCTGGATGATAAAGTAGAAATTAAAGTAAGTGATAATGGCAATGGCATTCCACAAAATATTTTAGATAAAATCTTCCAGCCATTTTTTACAACCAAACCCACAGGACAGGGAACAGGATTA
>JBDTAN010000040.1:0-5744 GCA_039924585.1 Chitinophagaceae bacterium
CAATTTTTCTTCTGGTGTTTTCAACTTTGTCACTATGGTTACATTTTCCAGTACATTTCCTTCCAGGAATTTTTTTATTTTTTCCTCCTCCAAGGCAAAATATTTTGTGCGATTTTCCGCACTTGTATCCGAAAAATCATACGCAGAAAATGCAGCATTATTCCAAATATGCATCGGTGCAGGCAGCTTTTTTATACCGGCTGTGATGGCAGTAGTATTTGTAAGCTCCGCATTCCCGGCGACCTGGTAAAACATTTTTGAAGTGTCTACCAACAAAGTACCCGGGTCATCAAAACTGCCATCTTTATGTAATGGCAATTGCAATAATTGCCGGCTACTATCCTTTTTCACTAATATCATTAATATGGCCATGCCATTGCGGTAATTTTGCGGACTGATACCAAAAACTTTTCCCTGCAAAGTAAGATAAGAGGTGTCTTTTGGATATTTTATATCGGGCATTTTCCCCTGTACAATACTTTCCCAATCTATTTTTCTCCAGCCATTCGTAAGCATGACCAAATCAAGTTGCGTTTGTAAACTGTCTGAATTATTAGTAAAATAATAATAAGGCTGATATATTTTCCCCCTCAATTCACTGCTCACTAAAAAATGCGTGATAATATTATCTGAACTATCAGCACCTAAGCCTGCATCAGTAACAGAAACAGAATAATTTGCTTCAATGCTGTCTGGTAAATTAACGACTAATATATTTTTTCCGCGTCTTTTAAAGTTACCCAAAACAGAGAAACCAACTTCTGGTTCAAATGAATAATTATCATTATTGATAAATGTGATGCGTTCTGCAATTGCTACCCAATTGGAATCAAACACTGTTATCTGCAAAATTCCCGTTGGTAATTGTGCTGTAGGAATGGAACCGGAAACATTTTTTTCTGAAGTTAAATTTACAGCGGCCATATACACCAATTGCTGCGCCATGATTCCAACGATATGTGCTTTGGAAAAATTTCCAGAGCCATTTTCATTTCCAGAAACAATAAAATCCCTCTTGCCCGGGCTTATTGAAACAGCCAGTCCCAGTCCACTTTTCTGCACAATGGGTAAATTTTCACGACCACTATTGCCTTTATCATCTTTCCAGGATAGAGAATAATTTTCATTGAGCACAGGCTTTATCATAAAATAGCCCATTCCATCATGTATGGTTTTTATACCAGTAATTTTTTTCCCTGCATTATCCTGTACAAAGCCTTCAATTTTTGCAGGTATTCCATCTGACCAAATTGCTTTGAATGCAATTTTTGTTTCAATATCTTGTATAAAATTCCCACTTTCAGGAAACAGGCGGACAGAAATTTTATTTTCAGTTTTATTTTTAACCGCTGGTTTATTCGTTTGTAAAACAGCGAGATCTTTATTAAATAAAAATGTAGAATCAAAATTTAGCATCCAGGTTGTATATATGCGGACATGCAACAATTTTGAAGGATAATTTATCGGAAGGTCAAACTGGCCCGAAGCTGTAGAGCCAAGAATCGGGGCCACACCATGCTGCAAAATATTCCCTGCGGCATCACTGAAATCAATATATACATTCTTACTAACTTCTGAAGGATTTACACCGGCCATAATGTATGCTTTGAACCAGATGATTTCGCCCGGCGAATAGAGTGGTTTATCAAACTGAGCGTAAATTTTTTCCTGCAAATAATTTTGCCCGTAATTTTCCAGGGCCGATTTGACCTGTAATTGCTTTTCATTTTGACCGAAGGATATACACGCAATAAAGGTGAATAGGGAAAGAAAAAAATATTTCATATTTGGAAAAAATTAAACAATCATAAAGCGTAAAAATAATCTACACAACTGCATGATGGACGAACTTAACAGTTTTCCAACATTTCATTCCTGAATTAAAATTTAAGCGTAAATTTTTTCCCAAAATAAATCCGATCAAAATGAATAAGGTGCAGCTAGTATATTTGCTGCTTCTAGGAAATATAAATTTAAATTCAACGCTTCATTGAGCAGTATTAAACAATTGGCGGGGCATACATTCTGGTACGGCGTCAGCTCTATTGGCGCGCGATTTATTTCCTATTTACTGGCACCAATTCTTACCTATTCTCTGGCTAATATGAGCGATTATGGTAAAGTTGGCCTGATCTATTCTGCCATACCATTATTAAATGTTGTTTTTACTTATGGATTCGAAACAACATACTTCCGTTTTGCCGGCAGGCCAGAATTTAAGAAAGATCTGTACAGCACATCTTCGCTATCATTGTTTTTTTCTACAATTTTTTTGACAGCAATTTTATGGTATTACCGGGCGGCTTTCGGTGAAGTAATTGGCCTGGCTGCTTTTCCCCAGATCATTCAAATTAGCATTTTTATTATAGCGACTGACGCACTTACGCGCATCCCATTTGCCAAATTACGCCAGGAAGGCAGGCCACGAAAATATGCCTTCATCAATATCATGGGCATATTGATAAATATTTTTTTTATCTGGTTTTATATTATTTATTGCCCGGCTCATACAGGCGCAAAATCAAATGCAGTTGTAGCTACTTTTTATAATGAAAATACCAACCCGGTTGTGTATGTGGTGCTTTCCCAATTATATCAATCTATATTTACTTTTATATGTTTATGGGGAGAAATCAGGCAGGTAAAATTCTCATTCAATGTAAAATTATGGAAGGAAATGATGATCTATTCTCTTCCATTACTCATTGCGGGCATGGGCGGCATGATCAATGAAACATTTGACCGAGTGATGTTATATTGGTGGCTACCCGGTTCAGCGGAATATAGGGAACAACAAGTGGGCATTTATAATGCTTGCTATAAATTATCTATCCTGATCACTTTATTTGTACAGGCTTTCAGGTTAGGTGCCGAACCTTTTTTCTTTAGCCAGGCAGAGAAAGGAAATCCGCAACAAACCTATGCGCGTGTTATGAAGTTTTTTGTAATCACGCTGTCCATTGTTTTCCTGTTGATTACCTTGTTTTTGCCGATCTGGAAATGGTTTATTAAACCACCCTATTGGATTGGCTTGACCATTGTTCCAGTGTTGGTTTTAGCAAATATTTGCCTGGGCATTTATTATAGCCTGAGCATTTGGTATAAGTTGACTAATAAAACAATGGCGGGCGCTATAATTACGTTGGTTGCAGCAGGTGTAACTATTTTAGTCAATTGGTTATTTATTCCAAAGTTTGGGTTCTTAGCCTCCGCCTGGGCAACTTTTGCATCATATTTTAGCTTAATGGTGATCAGTTTTATTTGGGGCCAAAAGGTATATTTCGTGCCTTATCAATGGAAAAAACTGCTGACCTATTTAGCTATATCAATAATCATATTTTTTTTACACAAATTTATTACCTCATTATGGGAGAATCAAATTTTTGCACTTTTGCTCTCCACCGTTTTCACTACAGTTTTCATTTTATTTATTTTAAAAATAGAAAAGAAAGAATTTCAGCAAATGCCTTATATCGGGAAATGGATAAGAAAAATATAGTTTAATTCAAATTGGCAATATCCTTTTTAGAAAAGGAAAAATTCGCGATGCAGCATTCATTGAAAACCCTTATTTTTGCGGCCCGAATTATAAAAAACGGCAATTTTTTGTTCTTTTATTTCCAGGCGGATGTGGCGAAATTGGCAGACGCACCAGACTTAGGATCTGGCGCCGCGAGGCGTGTGGGTTCGACTCCCTCCATCCGCACATAAAATTGTTCCCGTTTATTTATAAATTAAAAAATGACTTATGGCTACGATTACGAGAGAAAATATTGGCTTTTTAAATGATAAATTAATTGTGCAGGTTGCCAAAGATGATTACCTGCCTTCCTTTGAGCAAACACTTAAAAAGTATGCGAAAAATGCGAATATAGCCGGATTTAGGAAAGGTATGGTTCCAAAAGGCATGATCAAAAAAATGCATGGTCAAAATGTTTTTACGGAAGAAGTTTTGCGCATGGTTGAAAAAGAATTGAATGCATTTGTAACAAAAGAACAACTCGACATTTTCGCTCAACCACTGCCCCTCGAAAGTGATGTGAAAGCGCTGGATATGAACAATCCCGGTGATTATTCTTTTGCTTTTGAAATTGGCCTGAAACCGAGTTTCGAAGTGGATACAGATCATTTAAAAGTTACTAAATATATTATTGAAGTAGCTGATGAATCCATTACAGAAGAAATTGAACGTTTGAGAAAAAGGCACGGGAATACAATCGACCAGGAAACTATCAGCGACGACGCGAATATGCTTACTTTTCTTGTTACAGCAACAAATCCTGCAGCGGAAGGAAATGAAGAAAAGAAGGGCCAGGAAATGACCAGGTTGCTTCGTAATTTTTCGGAAACTTTCAGGCCAAAATTAATGGGTTTAAAAAAGGGAGATTCCCTGGAAGCCACTGCGGCCGAAGCTTTTGATGAAAAAGAAAAAGAATCTTTTGAAAAAGAATTCCCGGCCCAGGAAAATGAAGATGCGCGGTATACTTTTTTAATTGAAAAAATACAATTACTGGAACCGGCTACTTTGAATGAAGATTTTTTTAAGGCAGTTTATCCCGAGCGGGAAATCACGACAGAAGCAGATTTTCGTAATGCGATCAAATTAGAAATAGAGCCTTATTATCAAAACCAGGCGCTCAATAATATACATGACCAAATTTATCATCAACTTATTGATGAAACAAAAGTAGAAGTGCCGGAAAACTTTTTGCTCCGATGGTTACAGGAAGGCGGAGAAAAACCGAAAACCTCGGAAGAAGCCGAAAAAGAATTACCTAATTTTAAATCCCAGTTAAAATGGTCATTGATCAGCACCAAACTTGTATCGGAAAATAATATTGCTGTAGAAACCGAGGATTTGAAAGAAGCTGCCAGAAAACAAATAATGAATTATTTAGGCGGACAAAGCATAGATACTACCTGGCTGGATGATTATGCAAATCGTATGCTGAAAGACCAAAAATTTGTGGAAGAAACTTATTTGCAGGTTCAAACCGGTAAACTATTTTCTATCCTGGAACAAAAAAGCAACAAAGTAGAAGAAACGATCAGCTTCGAAGATTTTACAAAAAAACTGGAAGGCCATCATCATTAAAATTCCCGGCACATTTTATTGAGGTCAGGCAAATCAATTTTTATATATTTACCCTTAAATATAAAATATCATAAATTATGGATGACCTGGTAAAAAAACTCATGGCAGAAGGATTGACAGAAGCACAGGCAATGAAAGCGATTGAAGTGATTAAAGATTACGCAAAATCGAAATTGCCTTTATTTTCCGGCGCCATTAATAAAATGTTTGAAAAATTCAAATCCGGCCAGGATGATGATTTTTTAAATTAATAAACTCTTTATTTTCATTATCTGCCCTTTTGTCGGGAACTCCCGCTTTGCATGGTATTTGAATAATTGATTTCAAGAAAAAAATGAATATGTATTTTCAAAACGAATTCGAAAAATATGCAGTAAAACATCGTGGCATCGGCAGCAATGTTTTACATCAGTATAAGAAAAATGGTTTAACAAACCTCACTCCCTATATCATTGAAGAAAGGCCTTTAAATGTAGCCAGCATGGACGTTTTCAGCCGGTTGATGATGGATCGAATTATTTTCCTGGGTGAACCTATTGATGATTATGTGGCTAATATTGTGACTGCCCAATTATTATTTTTAGACAGTACGGATCGTACGCGTGACATACAGATGTATATAAATAGTCAGGGTGGCAGTGTTTATTCC
>JBDTAN010000041.1:0-4652 GCA_039924585.1 Chitinophagaceae bacterium
GGCTTACGCCATCACCATCATTTCCTTCCACATAAGCGCTTGCAGTTGTAAAGGTAGAGATCGATGAATACTGGCCCGTTGCAACAATACCATTTGCAGAATCAGAAGTTGCTCCATGCCACTCATACGTTGTACTTGCTGTGAGGCCTTTAACCAAATAGCTTGGTGTAGTATTCAATGTTTTTTTAGTTATCCAGGTAGGATTTCCCTGAACCCTGTATTGAACAGTGTAATAGCCCGCACAACTCACAGCATCCCAATTAAGCGTTGCTTTGATATTCGTGATATTTGTGGTGCTTAAATTAATCGGTACAGGTTCCAGAGAGATAATTTTACTTATACCAAACGCAGTTCCTGAGGCGCCGTCACCATATACTGTTGCATAATAAGAACCTGTTGGCAGGTTATTAAATGTGACTTTTTTAGTGGTGATCACCGGTGCGCGATATGCTACACCGAAGCGATATAATTGAACGGTATATGGATTAATGCTTTTGCTTGCCTGAAAACTTATACTATTAGTGGAATTACAATTTGCCAAAGTATCATAAGATTTGGCTGTGATTTTTGCTACATTTCCCTGGGTAAACGAATTGCTGAATGAATAGCTTGAAAATTGAGTTGGGCTATAAGCAAATATTTTAATCCAGTAATAACCTTGTGTGAGTGCTGTGAGATTTACTATTCTGCTTGCTGAACTGCTGTAACTTGAATGAATGGCTGATGCTGCTGTATCTTTATATACCTGGAAATATAAATTATTTGCGCCCCCGGATTTGATTGTTTCCTGGTTGATCGTGAAAGCAAGATTACCCGAGCCGGTATAATTTATTTTGAACCAATCGGTGGTATCTCTTTTATTGTCATAATAAAATCCAACATGCCCGTCTGTGAATGTATTTGAAAGAATAGTTTTAGCAAGATATGGTTTTATATTTTCCTCAGCATCTTTCGAATAGCTATAAGAAAATAAACTATCTGCGAGTGTGTAAGACGCAAAATCACTTGTAGCAAAGCAATTAACTTTTACATAATAAGTACCTGCGGCAAGTCCGTCAACACTCAATACACCAGTAGTGTTAGAGTACCTCGTACCCAATATAGATGTTCCATTATTATCATATAAATAAACGTATGTGCTAATACCATTTGCAGGTGTAAGTGTTAAACGCAAAAGACCATCTGCATTGGTCGTTATTGAATACCAATCTGCTGTATCTCTTCCTGAATTATAATAATAACCTACATGACCTGTTATGGAATTATCCTGTGGTAATACTATCGCTTGTGCAGGCATATTATTTGGTTCAGCATCATTCGCCTGCGCTGTTTGAAATAAACTATCTGCCAAAGTATAAGGTGCGAAACTTCCGGGAGAATAACAATTGATTTTTACATAGTAAGTGCCCGCGGCAAGCCCATCTATGTTAAGTATAGTTTTGACGGAACTATATACACTTCCCAAAGAAGTTGTTCCATTATTATCGTATAAAGTAATATACGTGTTCGTATTATTTGAAGGCGTAAGGGTTAAGCGCAAACGCCCATCTGCATTGGTGGTAATTGTATACCAGTCTGTAGTATCTCTTTGTAAATTGTAATAATAGCCTACATGGCCTGTTGTCGTAATATCCTGGGATAAATTTATAGCCTTTGCCCTGGTATTATTTGGTTCTATATCATTTGCCTGTACCGGAGTAAATAAACTATCTGCTAAAATATAAGGTGCAAAATCACTTACAGTAAAGCAATTGACTTTTATATAATAAGTGCCTGCTGTAAGACCGTCAACATTCAATACACCTGTGGTAGTAGTGTACCTGGAACCTAGAATGGTGGTTCCATTATTATCATATAAATAAACAGATGTGTTATTACCATTTCCAGATGTAAGTGTTAATCGTAAAAGACCATCTGCATGGGTGATTATTTTATACCAGTCAGCAGTATCTTTTTGTAAATTGTAATAATAACCTACATGGCCTGTTGTAGTATCATCCTGTGCTAATAATTTGGCAAGTGCGGGCGTATTATTGGACTCTATATCATTTGCCTGTGCTGTTTTAAATAAACTGTCTTCAAATGTATAAGTTGTAAAAACAGCTGGTGAGTAACAATTAATTTTCACATAATAAGTACCGGCAGCCAGTCCATCCACACTTAGTAAAATTTTGCCCGAATTATATATACTTCCCAATGATGTTGTCCCATTATTATCGTACAAAGTAATATACACGTTAGCGCCAGTTGAAGGGGTAAGTGTTAAACGCAAACGCCCATCAGCATTGGTAGTAATTGTATACCAGTCTGCAGTATCTCTTTGCAAATTGTAATAATAGCCTACATGGCCAGTTGTGGTAATATCCTGCGCTAAAGTTTTAGCCTGGACGAATGTATTATTTGGTTCCGCATCATTTGACAGTGCAGGTTCGGTGAATACATTTGAAACAGTATATGAAGGTAATTGCCCATTAGTAAGGGCATTCAACTTTATATAATATGTTCCCGGAGACAGGCCATCTTTAGTAATTGTTGTTGTTGATAAAGAATACCCTGAATTTAGAATGGTAGTACCATCATTGTCATAAATATAACAATATAAAATCAGGTTGTTTGAAACACTGATGGTCACATCCAGTTTGCCGTCTTTCGTTATTGTGATAGCATACCAATCTTCATCACCTGATGTGCCGATGTTGCCGGTATTACTGCCATTTAAAGCCAAAATATTGGCAGTGACTTTTGAATTATTAGGTTCTGTTTCGGGATTTGCCCATGATTGTGTTGCACAAATCATAAGGGCACAAAGCATGAGTAGCTTGCGCATTTTGTTGTTAGTTTTAGTTTTTTGGTGCGCAAACCTAACTCATTTTTAAAAACAATTATTTATTATTTACTCATTTTTTCTATAAAACAATAATATTAGAACTTAGTTCACAATTTTTAATGATGTATATGGCCGGAGAAATTTATAAAAATCCCGCTGAAAAATTCAGCGGGATTTGGCTTTTAAATTGTTGATGTATGCAGGTTCCAATAAGGAATTTGTACTTGAATATTTTAAATCTTCAACTTCAATTTATTTTTCAATGACCAATTGAACGGTTGATCTTTTATTTTCATTCAAACAACGAACAGTATAAATTCCTGTCGGCAAATTTTGCAGGTTTATTTTTTGTTCCAATACATTTACAGGGATTTTTTCTGTAAAGATCATGCGGCCAGTACTATTATAAATTTCAATTGTACTTCCTTTTTTATTTTCCGGTAAATGAATAATTGTAAAATTATTTGCAGGATTTGGAGATAAAGAAATTTTTTGTATGTCATTTTTATCAGCATTTATACTATCCATAAAATCATGTGGAGTAATAAAAGGTAATTGAATTTTATAAATACTTCTGCCATAAGTAGCTGCATATAATTGCCGTGCATTCACTGCAAAATTTAACGTGGATACAACCACCGGCGGAAAATCTTTTCCCAGCCTCATCCATTGATGGCCCCCATTCACACTGGCATATACACCTATATCTGTGGCCAGGTAAAATATATTTGGCCTCACCGGATCTGTTTCAAAATCATTCACAGGAATCTGCGGGAGATTATTGGAAATGCGTGTCCATTTTGCACCGCCATTTGTTGTTTTATAAATATGCGCGTCTGTAATCCCATAACGGTAACCACTAAAACCAACATAACAAATCTCGGGGTTTTGCCTGTCCGTTTTTATAAACATGGTCCATAATTCAGGAAGGCCGTTGGTGATTTTTGTCCAGGTGCTTCCACCATCTTTAGTTACAAACACTTGCCCGTCATCGCTTCCTGTATAAATATAATTATTGTTAGTTGGCGACACAGCAATTGTTGTAATGGTTCCAAAATTTCCGGTACTTCCACCATTCCCTTTTGTAAGATCACCGCTAATGGCGGTCCATTTATTTTGAGACGGATTAAATTTATATAATTTATTCGTACCAAAATAGCGCACATTCGGATCCACAGGATCGAGCCGTATAGGGCATCTCCAGTTGTACCTGTCGGATGAACTGATGCCATTCGTTGTGATATTTATTGCGCCGTATTGAGTGGAATAAGTTTCAGATTTATTCAAAGGATTCACGCGTATTTCCACACCATCGCCTCCGCCAAATGGTTGCCAGCTATTTACAGCTTGTGTGGAAGTGCGGCCAAAACTATTATCCTGGAAAGCTGCACTCACAGATTTTTCATCTGCTTTATACACATCAAAATCATATACCTGCGCATTGGGAATATTTCTGAATGTTATATTTGCAAGTGCATTCGTAGATGTATACACACCGCCATCATTTCCAATCACCACTCTTTGATTATCTTTTTTATTTACACAAACTGCATGCTGATCTACATGCGATGAATTGGCTACAGATTGCCAGTTTGAACCGCCATTTGTCGTTCTGAATAAATTGAAATCGCTGTAATAAACTATTTGATCATTTGCAGGATTGCAGGTGATTCCGCCAAACCACCAGGTATAAGCAGTGCCGCCGCTTACGCCATTTTTTATAGTGGTAAAATTTACTCCGTCATATTTATAAATTGTATTAAAAGTACCGTTCTTATTTGAAACACTGATGTATAATAAATTGGGATTTGTCGGCGGCATATCA
>JBDTAN010000042.1:0-3468 GCA_039924585.1 Chitinophagaceae bacterium
TATTTAATAATGCGGATGGTATTGATTATAATGCAGGTGTAAACCTTCCGGTCGCAAAAGGATTGCGGATTGATTTTCCCCAGATAAAAGAAGTGGCTTCTATTTTTAAAGAGGATGGGCAAATAACAGTGGAAGGCCAGGCCGGAAATTTAAAAAAGTTAAAGGAGGATAATTTTTATTATGCAGAGCCTCAATTCTTCAGCATATTTAATTTTGACTGGTTAGCAGGTGATCCAAAAACTTCTTTGAATAATCCAAACAATGCAGTGCTTACACAAGCCACCGCAGAAAAATATTTTGGCAACTGGAAATCAGCAATTGGAAAAACCATCAAATACAAAAACAAAGACCTTTATACAATTACCGGTATTTTAAAAAATCCACCACATAATTCAGATTTTCCATTAAGTGTTGTAGTGCCTTATTCTGCCTTGGAAAACACGAATCGAAAAAGTAATCTTGATGACTGGGTAAGCACATACGGCGATGCATATACTTTTGTGGTTTTACCAAATGATTTGCCTGTCGCAACATTTAATACACAGCTAAAAGTATTTGCAAAAAAGCATAAGCCTGCGGAAAATGCAAGCGATAGTTATATAGCACAACCTTTATCTGAAATACATTATGATGAACGATTTGGAAATTATAACGATCATACATTCAGCCATAGTCTTATTAATGCGTTGTCGCTGATAGGTATTTTTCTAATTATCATTGCCTGTATTAATTTTATAAATCTGGCGACCGCGCAAGCAGTAAACCGCTCCAAAGAAGTAGGTGTGCGCAAAGTATTGGGCAGCAGCCGAAAACAACTGGCAATGCAGTTTTTAGGTGAAACAGGACTGATCGTTATCTCCGCAATTATAATATCTATATTTCTTGCGGGCGTTACTTTACCTTTCTTAAATTCCCTGCTGGAGACACAGATAAGCGCCAACTTTTTAAGCAATCCTCCTGTTATTTTATTTCTATTATGTGCGGCAGTGCTGATCACTTTACTTGCCGGCGTTTATCCTGCTATTATTTTATCTGGTTTCAATCCAATAACCGCTTTGAAAAGTAAAGTAACTGCTAAAATGGTTGGCGGCATTTCTCTGCGACGCGGGCTGGTAGTAGTTCAATTTGCTATTGCTCAAATTCTTATTATAGGAATGATTATCGTGGTAAGCCAGATGAATTATTTTAAGAATGTTTCACTTGGTTTCAACAAGGCTAACATCATAAATGTGCCGCTGGTTACAGACAGTATTAATCTTACAAAAATTGATTACCTCCGGAATCAGTTACTGAATAATCCCAATATACAAGATGTAAGTTTCAGTTACGCTAGCCCTTCAGATAACGGCAACTGGTCGAGTGATTTCAGATTTGATCATGCTTTAAAAAGCACCAACTTTGATGCAAATCTTAAATGGGCAGATGCCAATTATTTTAAAACATATAACCTGCAATTTGTTGCCGGGCATGCATACAGCAATAGTGATACAATTCGTGAATTTGTGGTAAATGAAACATTACTTAAAAAATTAGGTATTACTGATCCGCAGAAAGCGATAGGTAAGCAAATCAATTTTTGGGATGGTGAAAAAGCTGCCAACATTGTTGGTGTGATAAAAGATTTTAATGCGTATTCTTTACGTGAGCCTGTATCGCCGGTTGTCTTAGGTTCCTGGAAGGAAGTTTATCGCACCATCAATATAAAGATAAAAGCAGGTTCTGAAAAAACCGTACTGCCCTACATAGAAAAATTATGGACAACCACCTTTCCGGATAATTTTTATGATTATAAATTTCTTGATCAAAAAATCGCTAACTTTTATAAACAGGAAGACCAGCTTTCGCAACTCTATAAATTGTTCGCAGGCCTGGCCATTTTCATCAGTTGCCTGGGTTTGTATGGATTAGTTTCTTTCATGGCAGCACAGCGTACAAAAGAAATGGGCATCCGCAAAGTGCTCGGCGCCTCCGCACGCAATATTGTATATTTACTTTCAAAAGAATTTACAATCCTGATTTTTATTGCATTCGCTATTGCTGCGCCGGTTGCCTATTTTATCATGAATAAATGGTTGCAAAATTATACGTACAAAATTTCCCCGGGTTTTTCAGTTTTCTTCCTGGCCATTATAATTTCCGTAATTGTTGCATGGCTAACGGTGGGGCATCGCGCCATCAAAGCTGCAAGAGCTAATCCTGTAAAGAGTTTGCGGTCGGAATAAAAAACACAACATTTTATGTTTGAGAAAATCTGTTTTTCTAAATTAAATAAAATAAGGCAAAATAATTCTTCTTATTTTTTATAAATATCCTCCAAACTCAACGTGATATTTAATTTTGGTAAAGAAATTATTTCTTCTTTTTGGGTAAATGAAATCATTTCCCAATCTCTTTTTTCATTCTTGAAATTTAATAGAACCAAATACTTTTCAGGTTCTGCAAGCAGGTAATAATTTAAAGTTTCAATTTTCCTGTATTGAATGAATTTATCCGTTAGATCTCTCACTCGTGAAGTTTCACTCAATACTTCTACAATTAATTCCGGTTGAAACTGCACATACTTATTTTCATTTGTTTGTGCTTCGCAGGTGACAAAAATGTCCGGGTAAAAATATAAATCTTCTTGCGGAATTTTCACTTTCATGTTTTCTATAAAAACATAAAAGCCTAATGGTTTTGTACTGTTTATAAGAGCTAACAAAATATTTTGGCAAATAAAATGATGCTCCCTGGATGCTCGGGACATTTCAATTAAATTTCCATGTATAAATTCATGTCGCTGTTCACTCTCTCCTTCTAAAGAGAAATATTCTGCTACACTGTAAATCTTATCTAATTCTAAAGACTTCATTTCATAACAAATATAAGATAATTAAAAATAGAAACTATATGGAAGTAGGGAGTTTGCCAATTGAATCAAACCTATAACTACACGTTTTCTTTAACAAGATAAATCACTGCAAGCCAAATCAGCCCTTTTACTAAAAAGAAAAGAAAACCGATTACACCGATTTTTTTGAGGTATTTTTTAAACTTTTCGGGCATGCCGCGAAGATAAGCGCATTAGAAAAAATTACAAACCTTTTAGGTATTTCTTTTTTAAGCAACCGCTTTTTTTACCAGATCTGCGGCCTCACTTAATAAAATAGCACTCTGAACTTTAAGGCCACTTTCATCTATTAATTTTTTGGCTTCGCCGGCATTTGTTCCTTGTAAACGAACAATGATCGGTATATCAATATTGCCCATTTTTTTATACGCATCAATTACGCCTGAAGCTACGCGGTCGCAACGTACAATACCGCCAAAAATATTAATGAGGATTGCTTTTACATTTGGATCTTTTAAAATAATACGAAAGCCTGCTTCCACTGTTTGTGCATTTGCCGTGCCACCAACGTCCAGGAAATTCGCGGGTTCGCCGCCACTGAGTTTGATCATATCCATCGTAGCCATTGCAAGCCCGGC
>JBDTAN010000043.1:0-4890 GCA_039924585.1 Chitinophagaceae bacterium
CAAAAGGTTCTAATGTATCCGGGCTCAATCGTTTCCCACGGGTATTAGCGACTATTCCAACAAAGCCATTTGTTACTGCTCTTTTGCAATCGGAGGCTTCTTGTCCCGGGTAAATATTGTATAAAAGCACGACAGGCTGCGGAACTGTTATTTTTCTGTCCCTGTAAATAGTAAGGGAAATCATTCCTCCATCCGGCATTTTCACCAATACACTGTCATCTTTAATGTATTTATTATTTTCCTGTTCCGCAATTAAGTTT
Organism: Chitinophagaceae bacterium; assembly: GCA_039924585.1. Taxonomy (GTDB): domain Bacteria; phylum Bacteroidota; class Bacteroidia; order Chitinophagales; family Chitinophagaceae; genus JAFDXJ01. The sequence continues at coordinate 261 of JBDTAN010000043.1, forward strand.
GTTCCTAATGCTAGAATTTGCGAATAAACAATATATGAATTGTAGGCCCTTGTAAGTGCCATTGCATCTTTTAAATCAATAGAATCTTTATTGTCCTGCGCTTTCAGAAGTGTATAAAAATTTTCTTTTAATTGCCCTGCGTCAGCATTAAAATAGTTTACTGCGACAGCTGTTGCTTCTGGAGTCAAAGCATTATATAACTCATTAAAACGATTAGTATAGGCTTCTTTAAAAGAAATCTTATTATTCAATTGCGTGATTCTTGCTGCTGCATAACTTTCATATTGAATACCTATCGCTTTTGCTTGTTTGGGTGCCGATTCTAAAAATGGACTTCTTACAGAATCCAGGCTTCGGATTGCTTTCTTATATTCCTGGGCTACAATTTGGTAACGAAAAAGATTATCAAAATATTCAGATGGATTATCATTTTCATACAATTCAATAACATGGGTAGCAAGCACTTTCATTTTCATACTTAATACAGCGCTATCTGTATTACTATCTTTCGGAAATGATATCTTTTGTGCAAATAAATTAAGACTGAAGGTCAGCAATGCCAGGAGTAGTGTTTTTCTCATAGATGTTTGTTATTGTAAATGAAGATAATGTGTGATTCTCTTAAAAGCTTAAATACGTTAAAATATTTTTTTTTGCATAGCTCCGAATTTCTTAGAAAAAGATGTATAAATTTGGATTAGACTATATTTACCTATAATTAATAGATACTAATTTCAGTTTCAAACGGCTCGCCAGCTTTGATAAGAAGATGTCAAAAAAACAATTCTAACAAATATAATGAACACTCCAATTAATAAATCCAAAGGTCCCGGTGTATATTTTCCACCACCACTATTGTATGTTTTGATTTTTTTTGTTGCGCAATTTCTTCAAAAAGAATTTCCCATTGGGAATCTTTTATTTCACACAATGGCATTAAAAATTATCGGTACACTCTTCCTTGTTATTGCAATTTTTTTTATGGCAAGAAGTTTACGGCAATTTTTTCTGACAAAAAATACGGTGATACTTATTAAGCCGGCCAATTCTCTCCAGACAACAGGAATCTATGCCACTACAAGAAACCCGATGTATGTTGGCTTAGTTTTAATATATATGGGCATTGCTTGTTTTGCAGGAAACTGGTGGACATTTATATTGTTGCCAATTTTAATTTTGATAGTGCAGGAATATATAATTAAGCGCGAAGAAAAATATTTAGAAGTTGAATTTGGACAAGCATTTAATGATTACAGGAAAAAAACCAGGAGATGGATTTAAAAAATATCTTTAAAGCATAATTTATTAAAGCTGAAACTGAACTTTTAGTTTAAACGATGAAAAAAGTAATTTCACTAATATTTTTTATCTCAATATTTTGTCAATTTTTTGCCTGCGGCACAGAACAGGATAAAAAGAATCAGGACAAAGAAAAAGAAAATATATTTGGTCTTTACTACTACTCCGTCACAGGGTACAATTCAGGATGTGAAAATGTAAAGCATTCTTTGAGACTGAATAATGACAGTACATTTATCTTTAAAATCTATTGTGCCAGTGATACGCAAGCTCCTACCCGATCACGATAAAAAAAGGTATATTTACCAAAGAGAATGATTCCGTTTTAAATTTCCAATGTAATGACAGTATTTCATTTGACATGAAAATTTTAAATGAACATAGCATTAAAATGATTCTCCAAAATAAAACAGATCAATTTAATTATCCTTTTGAAAAAGATACATCAACAAATGAAGATTTCTGAGAAAAACATAATTGTAAAAATGAAATCAGCAACATTCATAATAATAATGCTTTTCTCCGGAAGTATTTCTTTCGCGCAGACTAAAAAAGAACAAAACTTCATAACTACTGTTTCATCTGTTATCACTGCATATTCCCACCATGACAGTGGAGCAATTTCAAAATTTATAGATAATAATATTGGAATTTACCAGTTAGATAAAATTGGTGTATATCCGCATTATAATCATTACAAAACATTAAGTTTTTCTGATACAACATATCCCCAAGTTTTATTTACACAAGCAAAAAATATTCAGTTGCTTCCACTTGAATTTGCAAGCCTTCCAGCCTGGGATTGTGACAAAGAAATTTGGAGTAAAAAAGGTTTATTCGTTGACACAACAAAAATCGATCACTTGCTTTCAACTATTTGCAAAGACAGGAATAAATACAGGCCGGATACAATTTCCGAAAAAACAATCCGGAATTTTTATGACCTTGAAAATGCAAGCAGGCGAATTGTTTTAATTGATAATAATAGTAAGGAATTTATTTTTTACCTTACTTATTTGAAAGGTCAATGGTTTCTTACTATGATAGATCATTTAAGTTCGGATTGCAGTTCATAGAAAACATTATAATCTTTTTATAATGCCAAATTCCGTTTGGTGAGTATGCAACTGCTAACCTTAATGAAAGTAAAAAATAATGCTATTTACATGTTATTAAAATATTTTATTGAAACAAATCGAACTTTAAACAATGAAAATACGTATAGCAAATGTAAACCAGCCACATAGAAAAATGTGGAGCGAATTTTGTAAAATACTTTCAAAATAAAAAAATGATAAACGATAAAGCAATATTAGCAGGCGGCTGTTTCTGGGGCATGGAAGAACTTATAAGAGAACAGCCAGGAATTGTCTCAACAGTAGTGGGCTATACCGGAGGAACCATAAAAAATGCAACTTACCGGAATCATGAAAACCATGCGGAAGCTATCGCAATAACATTTGATCCTGAAAAAATATCTTACAGGCAACTATTAGAATTTTTCTTCAAAATCCATAACCCAACTACAAAAAACAGGCAGGGAAATGATATGGGAAGTTCTTACAGGTCCTCAATTTTTTATACAAATGAAACACAAAAGAAAATCGCGGAAGATTTGATACATGAAATGAATGCATCAGGGAAATGGCCTGGAAAAATTGTCACAGAAGTAGTTCCTGCCAGTGACTTTTGGAATGCGGAAGAAGAGCACCAGGCATACTTGCAAAAACATCCCAATGGTTATACATGTCATTATATCAGGCCTGAATGGCATTTACCCGAAACCAATAAAGTTTCATAAATTTATCCAGCATTATATAAAATAAATAGTTGTCAAAAATTACAGGAACATTATTCATGGTGAAATGATAAAATAAAATCTATATTTGGGATCTGCTACAGAACCAAATCTAATTTTATTTATTAAAATGCTTCGTACTCATCTTGTTATTTGTTGTATTCTTTTGCTTTTATGTATTCCTGTTTATTTTTTGGATCATTACTTTTTAAAAAGTAGCGGCGGTAATTGGATCACTCTTGACTTTAGTTATTTGCTGATCAAAGCCTACCTCATTTTTTTAGTTGTTCATTTTACTTTCAGCACCTTAGCAGTTATTTATTATCCACATTTTAATTTATTAACAACCCACCTTTTTTCAGCCATTCTTTCACTGTCTTTAATTGCGCTTGGCATTTATGTGTATAATAAGCATGATGAACAAAACTACAATGAAAAAGAGCATGTAAAAACAGAACAACGTAAAACATATTTCAATGATGTTCAAATATTGCGATGGTGGTTTGAACCAAATACCAAAAATCCAAAAGAGATTCATGTTGATTTAAAAATTGCTTCTGCAGGAAGATTTTCAGCGCAGGTTAATGGAAGTTCAGTTGGAGAAGATATGAAAAATATTTTTTATTCAGATGGCGAACCACAACATTTAGTAAAAGCCGGAGAAATTATCCATATCATCTTTCCTCTTACCATTCAAAACCCAGGACAAGCAAATAGCATTGAGTTTACTTTTTATTTATTCAAACATCCTGTTGGAGAATCAGGTCCAGATGATGTTTCAAAGGTTTTTAAAGATTCAATAGGTCAACAGGATGATGGAAAATACTTCTATGAGAAGTTGGTGCCGCCCTTGGACAATATTCCCAAATAAAATCCTTTTACACTTATATAATTATGCAGTTTTATACCTGGATAATCCATACAGAAATTTACTTTAAAAACTTATGTTTGCCAGTCAAAGTAATTATATGAAACAAAATATTTTCCTCTTAATGATCGGCTTAATATGTATGATTCTTGGCCTGATCGTTTTTAGAGATCAGTTTACGTTAAAAATAATTTTTTTAATTCTTGCTATACTCATTTTAGTGATCAACCTCTATATGACCATATCAGCCAATAAAAAAAATAAGCCTTAGTTTCTTAAAGTCCTTTTCTTTTCATTAAACATAAAAATATGAAATCATTCTTTAATACTTTGTATGTCATTTTTATGATTACAGCAATTATCACGCATATCTGGACAGTGGTGATTGCATTTTCAATTGGCGGATTACTGGCAGGAATTATTTCATTTATTTTACCGGTCCTCGCTGAAATATATTGGATGATTAAAATGTTTGGAGAAAATAACACCTATGCTATTATTGCTTTAATTCACCTATTATTGACTATTCCGATTTATTCTTTTAGCCGGTCCAATGAATAAAGAGCCATTTATTAGAAGAAAATAGTATGTATAGAATTTTAATATAATTTAGTGGCTATCAAAAATCGAAAAAAAAACTTTCAAAATTATGAGACTTACAAAAG
>JBDTAN010000044.1:0-2582 GCA_039924585.1 Chitinophagaceae bacterium
AATGCGCCGCTTTCCATTAAAAAATAACTAAGAAAACTACCGGAAATACCCTGACCGATAATTAAATAATCTACTTGCTTCATCATTTGATCATGAATGTTTTTAAATAAAAAAGATTTCTTTCAAATGAAAGAAACCTTTTGATTTGTTGGGTTTGGGGGGTTATTCAAGGAACTGATCATGTATATAATCCACAACGTCAATGTGGCTTTTATTTTTTTCATACACTGCAAGCTGGCGGTCGGCACCCGTACCATTTTCCAGCATTTTTGTAATATAATTAATATGAATGCGGCTGCCCAATGCATCCACCACATCATCTACAAAATCCAGTAATTCATATATAAGCGCGCGCGTATTTACTTCGCTTTCTTTTCCAAAATCAATCAATGTACCATCAATGCCATACCGGCTGGCGCGCCATTTATTTTCATTAAGAAGTGCTCTTTGATAAAAAATGAAACTCATATTTTGCATACGCAGTTTATACAACTTCACACAGATTGCCTGAAACAATGCAGCAATGGCAATGGTTTCAGAGATTGTCATCGGTACATCACATATTCGGAATTCTAAGGTATTGAAGAATGGATGTACGCGCAGGTCCCACCAAATCTTTTTTGCATTATCAATACAATTTGTTTTGATGAGCAGGTTCACATAATTATCATATGCTTCAATACTTTCAAAATAATCCGGGATACCTGTGCGCGGAAATTTGTCAAAAACTTTTGTCCGAAAGGATTTATAACCCGTAGTTCTTCCTTCCCAGAAAGGAGAGTTTGTACTCAATGCATAAACGTGTGGTAAAAAATACCTGGCAGAATTGGCAATATGAATGGCCAGTTTCCGGTCTTCCATACCTACGTGAACGTGGAGCCCGAAGATCAGGTTACTGCGTGCGGCTTCCTGCAATTCATTCACAATTTGACTATACCGGATATGATCTGTGATCAGTTGTTTTTCCCAGTGACTGAATGGATGCGTGCCGGATGCCCCCACCCAAAGTCCAAGGTCACCCGCAATCTGGGAGATTGTTTGCCTTAATACAGAAACATCTCTGAAAGCTTCATCAATATCATTGCAAATATCTGTACCTACTTCTACAACAGCCTGGTGCATTTCCGCTTTCACTTTATCCTTGATAATCTTCTGCCCTTCTGTTACAATTTTCTGTTCATGGCTTTTCAATTCCCTGTTTCCGGGTCTATGACCATGTACTCTTCTTCAACGCCTAAAGTAAAATGCTTATAATTAATGTTTGCCATACTTATTTTTAAATAAATAGTTTAATACAGCTCTTTTTTATTACTGCTTCGCTTGATGTATTCGCCCCAGGTAAGGTTGTCTTTTCCCGGTTGGTGCGCAAGCGCTTTTTCAATGGCGAAAGTAGCGGCCATTTCCACTACCCAGGCAAAATTTTCTTCACCCACACTTGTTTTTTCTGCATCCGGTGCAGGATTGCAAAAATCAATAGCGTATGGAATGCCGTCTCGTAAAGCAAGTTCTACTGTGTTGAAATCATAACCCAGGTATTTATTCAATCTTAATACTAACTCCTCCATCAATTTCAATCTTTCCGGTGAAGGTTTGAAATCAGCTACATACCGCAGGTGGTGCGGGTTACGAGGTTCGTATGGCATGATGCGTACATATTTTCCGCCGATACAATAACAGCGATAATATTCATCAAAAACAATTTCTTCCTGCAGCATCATCACCAGTTGTTCAGTTTCCTTATGCTTTTCAAAAAAGTCAGCCATATCGTTTAGTTTGTACACACTTTTCCAACCGCCGCCGGCATAAGGTTTCATGTATGCCGGGAAACCGATATACTTAAAAATATTTTCCCAATCCAATGGATATGCCAGGTTGCTAAACGATTTATCTGTTGTATCAGCGGGTAAATCCCGGGATGGTAATAATACAGTTTTTGGAACAGGCACATCTATTTTTGTCGCAAGACAATTATTAAAAAACTTTTCATCAGCACTCCACCAAAACGGGTTGTTGATCACGGTTGTACCGCACAATGCTGCATTTTTTAAATAGGCCCGGTAAAACGGGACATCCTGCGAAATACGATCAAAGATTACGGTGTAACCACTGGGCTCACCCTGCATCACTTTGTCAATCAGCACAGGCTCCGCCATAATGCCGTCAATTTTTTTACTGTTGATTCGCTCAATCAAAGCTTCCGGAAAGCTTCTTTCTTTTCCGTGGAGTACGCCAATCTTTTTCATGCTGCTGGTTTTAGAAAATAGGTGATATGAAATGTTCTCAAATATATTTTTAACAAGGCAATAAAACAAATTATAATTTCAGCCAAAAACCTTTAAACAGTTTCATACTTCGATCGTTTTTTGTCCGTTAAAGCGATGAAGGCGCCTGGAAGCTTTTTCTATTTGCTTTGTTTTAAAATAAAAACCTTTCATTATTTTTGAACCCATGTCTGTAAATAAAACGAATTGCGTAACAGTTGACGCTCATATACTTCACTCAATTCATTTGAACCGGGAGGTAAAGATCGATTGTTATTTGCCCACAGACGTGGCCAGCCTTTCCTTTTTACCACTTTTACT
>JBDTAN010000045.1:0-5669 GCA_039924585.1 Chitinophagaceae bacterium
TCCGGTATTTATAGAAATGTATGGCTGATTACTATTAATAAAATTCATGTGGATCATTGGGGAACTTTTATATCTACTCCTCTTGTAAATGATCAGGAAGCAACTGTATCTGTTGAGACCACAGTGCGAAATGAAGTGACAACTGCTACACCCATGTCATTAACGACAATACTCTATGATAAAAATGGAAAAGAAGTTGCGCGCGCATCTGTGAAAGAATCTATTGCAGGAAAGTTTTCCAAAACTTTTTCTCAGCAGTTGAAAGTTATGAATCCTGAATTGTGGTCAACAAAAAATCCTGCTTTATATAAATCAGTTTCTATTATAGAGTCTGCTGGCAAAACACTTGATCGTTATGAAACTCCTTTCGGTATCCGCTCTTTTCGTTTTGATAGTCAAGCTGGTTTTTTCCTGAATGGAGAACATTTAAAAATATTGGGTGTGTGTGATCATCATGACCTTGGTTGTCTCGGTACAGCCATCAACACACGCGCATTGGAGCGCCAGTTGCAAATGCTGAAAGACATGGGATGCAATGCGATCAGGACATCACACAACCCGCCTGCACCGGAGCTTTTAGCGTTAGCAGATAAAATGGGCATCCTCATTATGGATGAAGCATTTGATTGCTGGAAACAGGGAAAGAATGATTTTGACTATCATGTATATTGGGATCAATGGCATAAAAAAGATTTGTCCGATTTTATTCAAAGAGACCGCAATCATCCGTCTGTAATTATCTGGAGTATCGGCAATGAAATTCCTGACCAGGATGACAGTGCCGGCACTGCGATTGCACTTGAACTTGCAGGAATTGTACATTCATTAGATACAACCAGGCCTATCACTTCCGCGATGAATGGCCCTGAAGCAAAAGATAATTCAATTTCCCGTTCGGGTGCTATGGATTTAATTGGCCATAATTATGATCATGCGAATTATATAAATTTCTTTAATTTTTTTCCCGGCGGAAAATTCATTGCTACAGAAACTACTTCTGCTTTAGAAACTCGTGGAGAATATACAATGCCATCGGATAGTATTTTTGTTTGGCCACACAAAGGCCCAATGGATGCTAATTTCTTTTGTTCCGCGTATGATAACTGTCGTGTTCCCTGGGGTTCTACACATGAAGCAACTTTGAAAACGGTAATGAATAATAATTTTATTTCGGGCATGTTTGTCTGGACAGGCTTTGATTATCTCGGCGAACCAACACCGTATAAATGGCCGGCGCGGAGTTCTTATTTTGGTATCATTGATTTAGCAGGGTTTCCCAAAGATGCATTTTATTTATATAAAAGTGTATGGACAAATACACCTGTATTGCATATTTTACCGGATTGGAATGGCTGGAAAATCGGCGACACTGTAGATGTTTGGGCTTACTATAATAATGCCGATAAAGTAGAATTATTTTTAAATAATCAATCGCTTGGTACACAAAGCAAACAAGGGGATGATATGCATGTGATGTGGCGCGTACCTTATCAGCCGGGAACTTTGAAAGCAGTTTCTTATCTAAATGGAACCGTGGTTTTATCCGATGAAATACATACTGCCGGGCCAGCAGTAAAAATGATTATAGAACCAGACAGGAAACAAATTCATGCAGATGGAAAAGACCTTTCTTTTGTAACAATAAAAATTGTAGATGCAAATGGTAATCCCGATCCACATGCCGAAAATTTAATAAATTTTAAAATAAGTGGCCCCGGATTTATAGCTGGTGTGGATAATGGCAATGAAACAGATCATGATCCTTTTAAAGCAGATTATCATAAAGCATTTAACGGGTTTTGCCTGGCAGTTATTCAATCAAAAGGGGAGAAAGGAAAAATTTCGGTGACGGCAACTTCTGCAGGGCTTCCAGCTGCTACGATAATCATTCAAGCGGAATAGAATGATCGCTAATATTTTATTCGATTTAATTTTTATAATCTTGATAAGAAAAATATAAAATTAATAATCTAAAAGGAATTTCGAAAATTATTATTTCCAATTTTTGTAAGGCTCAAGTGAAAGGTTTGAATTATAATATTTTTCCTGCCCTGTAACTTCTTTATCAATCCAGCCAGGAATAACAAAACTTTCATCTTCACTGGTCAATTCAATTTCTGCAACAATCAATCCCATATTATCTCCTGAAAATTCGTCCACTTCCCAAACTTTATTTTCAAATATTATTTTATACCTGGTTTTAGTTAATTCGGAAATAGAAAATTTATCTAATAATTCTTTGGCATCTTCAAATGGGATTTCATATTCATATTCAGGCCGCGTCGCGCCAACGGAAATTCCTTTAATAGTCAAAAAACCTTTGCCTGTTGTTTGTCTTACGCGGATTGTTTTATTCGGGTCAGTTAACAGGTAGCCTTGTCTATAAAACTCCCCTTTTGGCTTTTGCATTTTCTGCCACTGGTTGTGGTCTACTAAATATTTTCTTTCTATTTCTTTTCCCATGTTAAAGCCCGGAATAAGCGGATGAATAATGTTGTAAACTGTTTATGTTGCGCTTTATTTTTTATTAAATAATGTGGCATTTTAATTTCCTCTATAAGTCGAATAGCCAAATGCAGAAAGCGTTATAGGTACATGATAATGGCTTGAATCTTTAATTTGAAAAACAACTTCAATGAAAGGATAGAAACTTTCTATACCATTTCTTTTAAAATAATCACTTGTGTAATACGTGAGTTTGTAAATACCTAAGTTAGATTTATATGCCTTCAAAAAATCAGGAACCCTTCCATTTTCATCCGTTATTTTTTCATCCATAAATGACCAGGTTTTGTTCTGCTCATCATATTTTTCCAACTTAATAGTTACACCACTTACTGGTGCACCTTTTGAAATGTCTAAGATGTGACTTGAAAGTTGGTAATTATCTTTTTGAGCGGATGCGACGAATGTTACCATTGATAATAGTATGGTGAAGATTGTATTTTTCATATTATGTGTTTAAGTAAAAATTTTTTTTTCGGCACATTGTCCTAACAAGCATTTAATGCGTATAGTTTCGGAAAATCCTATTTAATATTACTTATTTACCAGGAGATATTTGTCAAACCATTTGATAAATTCTTTTTCATCATCATTCATATTTTTCCATCCATGACCTGCTCCTGGCTTTACTGTAAGTATAACAGGAACATCAGCCGCTTTTAATTTCTGTTCCATCAACTGGGATTGTTGCAATGGTACTACATTGTCTTTATCACCATGCATGATAAAAGTGGGTGCATCATCCGAAGTTACCATTTCTGCAGGCGACATAAGCGAATCCATTTGTAACAATTCATTTTCATTTTCTATGACCTGGTATAGGTTCGTAGTGGAATCCCATTTAGTAAATTTAAATGCGCCTAAAAGATCCATCTGTTGCAACAATTGTTTTTGCATGGCAGGATTAAATCCTGTTTGCCCAAAATTTAAAAAATCTGTTGGAGGTGAAAACACAGCTACGGCCTGCACCCTGGAGGAAACTCTTTCTACAGGATCTTTTGAATTCGTAGTGGCAATATCATTAGCAGTTGCAGCCAATAAAGCTAAGTGACCACCGGAAGAAGTTCCGGTTATACCAATATAATCTTTATCTATATGATAAACGGAAGCATTAAAACGAACATATTGTATTGCTCTTTGCACATCTTCAAAAGCATCCGGAATTGCATAACGCGGCCCCGAACTATGCATAGTTAAAAATACAGTGTAACCGCTGTAAACAAATGGCAATGATCTTTGCATATAATCGTTTTGCCAATTTAAAGACGACACCCAACCACCACTGTTTAAACTCACAATAGCTTTTCCATTTGATTTTTTTGGGGTTAGTATTGTCATAGTCAAAGCCATACCATCTCTGCGCCCATAAATGATTTCACGTTGAGAATAACTTGTTGTGTCTTGTGAAAAAACAACAGATGAAAAAAGTAGACAGCCAATAAATAAAATACATCGCATACGAAATTAATTTTGTTTTTGTTATTGCATCATCATGAATTGATCTGATGATGCGTTGTGATTTGTAACTTTTTTATGAATTAAAAAATGCAATTATACGAAGCAATTTAATACTTGCAAGTGATGGACGGGATTAAAATTATTCCTGGTTTTTATGCAGCATCTTAACGATAGTTTTTAATAATCTCCCCAATGTAGTTCATCGCTTTGTCGTAGGTTTCGATTCCGTGTCCAACATCATTAAATACTTTCACTTCTTTTAATGTCTTTATATGTTTTTTCGCGTTGCTAATACTTTTTGCAAACGGAAATAATAAATCTTTATCTCCTTCAAGGATATACGTGTCAGCCTGCACTTCATCCAATTGTTTATCCATATAATAAGGCTTTTGTGTTTTGTCTGTATAGTGACGGATGGCAAACATTTCATAGTCAATTAATAGTTGCGTAGAAGTTATAGATAGCTGGTGATTGGGCTTTGAAAAAATTGCTTTATCCAAAAATTTTCGCACATTTTTTTCTGTTGGATTTATTATTGGAAGAAGGTTATAAAAAAGATTTTTTAGGGTTAAGGAAAAGGTTTGTAAGCAACCCGCGTTTAATAAAAATGCAGCTTTAATTCTTCCGGGATTTACTATAGCCATTTTCATACAAATGAGTCCGCCAAAAGAAGCGCCCGCTACAAAAGCTTTTTCAATTTTTAAATTGTCCAATATTTCTGTTGCCCAAATGCCGTAATCTAATGAATGTATATCGGGTGTTTCACCATCACTCAAATTGGGCAGGCCGTTTGTTTCTACCAAATAAATTTTTAATTGAATGTTTAAATTATCTAAACCTTTATCAAAATCCCAGAACAGGGAAGTCGTTCTTGCCCCGGGAAAAATAACAAGTGTTTCAAGATTTGGTTGATTTGTGTTTAGTCCCCAAACATGCGTTTTCCCCAATGAAGTTATCACTTCAAATCGTTCATATTTTCTGTTATTCGATGCCTCTAATTTTTCTACCCAATTTTCAAAGTATTGATGATCCACTTTTTCATCTTTGAAATAGGACTTCTTGCTTATTTTCATAGTATAATAAGTAACCTGCTCTTTCTGTTATATAATTTTATTCGGCAGTTGTCGGGTCAATGATCGAAGTAACCTGGCTTACGGAATTTGCCGGAAAGCCTCCCTGCTTTGCATGTTCGCGAACCATTTCTTCATTCGGTGCAATGTACACGCAATAAATTTTATCACCTGTCACATAGCTTTGCAGCCACTGTATTTGCGGCCCCATATTACTTAACACGCCACAAGAAGTTTGTGAAATCCCTTTTAATTGTTCGGAAGTTAATTTACCTGCTCCGGGAATTTCACGTTCAATGATAAACTTTGGCATAATATAAAATTTTAATTTTCCTACTCGTGTGGCTTTTCGGTGACGCCCCGTTTTTGAAGTGGTACTGGTCTCCACTTTTGATTTACAGAAATTTTAGTACCTGTAAATGTAGCTTTTTCTATTAGCTAATGTGAAATTTTATTTGGTGTTTTACACGGCCACTTTCACTGAAGGAAAACACCGTTCAGGCTTTCTTCTTTTTAGATTTGAGGTATTCTTCTCTTAAAGCACGCTGATCAATTTTAGAACAATCAGTAATTAAATCTTGTACAATTTTTAAAGGCATTTCATCTTTATTATTAAAATTGATGCAACCTTTCTGG
>JBDTAN010000046.1:0-2534 GCA_039924585.1 Chitinophagaceae bacterium
CAAAGCCATTATAATTTGCATAAAATGGTTCGGGAATAATTACTTCATCACCCGGATCGAGACAAGCCATAAACCCAAATAAAATAGCTTCGGAACCACCGGTTGTAACGATGATCTCATTGAAACCCACTTCAATTCCTACACTGTGATAATATTCAGTGAGTTTTTTCCGGTAGCTTTCAATACCTGCACTATGACTGTATTCCAGCACTTTAAAATCAGAATTGCGCACAGCATCCAGCATTACTTCCGGCGTTTCAATATCGGGCTGGCCAATATTTAAATGATATACGGATATGCCTTTTTTCTTAGCGGCTTCGGCATAAGGAACAAGTTTACGGATAGGAGAGGCGGGCATTTCTTTTCCGCGCTGGCTGATGTCTAAATTTTGCATGTGCAAATTTAAGATTTTTCTGGTTGAGCCGCAACATTTTGCGGCTTTACATTTAGTTGATTCTGATTTTGCTGTCGGCTGAGCGGAGCCGAAGCCGTCAATTGGATTTTCCTGATTTGCGAAATCATTTGAAGTTATTGGTTTCTTAATCTGCTTCTATCCGCGTGATCTGCGGGATAAATTTTCCCGCAGATCACGCAGATTTTCGCAGAATGATTTATTTATAAAAAAATCAGTATAAATTCTTGAAAAATTTAAATTACAACGTTATAAAAATTGATAGCTGATCGCTGATCGCTGATACCTGATAGCTGATCCCTGACTAATTTTTCCTAAAACCCCACTTAATCAATTCTTTCCAGGTGGGTTTTTTGCCATACATTAAAATGCCTGTCCTGTAAATTTTTGCTGCAAGCCAGGTCGTTCCTAAAAAGCCTAGGATCAATAAACCAGCGCTTAAAAATAATTGCCAGTATGGAACTACATCCGGTACGCCATGAGCCACGCGGGCGATCATAACAATAGGCGATGTGAGCGGGAAAAGACTGCCAAAAACCGCGAGGCTGCTGGATGGATCATTTACGGCTTTAGTCATAATTACTATACCAAAAATAATCGGCATGGTGATTGGCAGCATAAGGCTCTGCGCATCCTGTGGATCTTCATTCACCGCGCTTCCAACTGCTGCAAATAATGCAGAATATAAAAGGTATCCACCGAGGAAATAAAAGATAAAACAAATAATGATCATGGGCCAGTCAACAGATGAAAGGCCTTGTAAAATACCGGGATCGCTTGCTGCATTTTTCATCTCTTCCAGTCCCTGGCTTGCGCCCAGAAGTGATGGGAAAAAAGTTAATACCAGCAAACGTGTGCTCACCATCAAAATGATCCATATAAGAAATTGCACCCCACCGACAGCGCCAATTCCTGTAATTTTTCCCATCATTAACTGGAAAGGTTTTACACTGCTGATTATAACTTCGGCAATCCGGCTCACTTTTTCTTCCATCACACCGCGCATCACCATCGTTCCATAAATAAATAAGATGATGTAAATCAAGAACCCGGAAACATAACCAACTATATAACCAACAGTTTCTTTTCCATCATCACCTGTACTTCCACTTAATGTAGGAAAATTAATTTTCATGGCTTGTTGCGCACTATCCAGTTCTGCTTTACTAATATTCAAAGCCAGTAATCTTTGTTCTTCCAATCTTTTATTAATAAGGTCCTGCACATTGCCGCGTGTAATGAGGCCGGCACTTTTTTCAGTAACAACTTGTATGCTGTCTTTTTTAGAAAGTTGTGTAGTCTCCGGGATATAGATGTAACCGCTGTATTGATCACTCTTTACTTTATCACTGAGTGATGCAGGCGTTTCATTTTGTAAAAAATTAAATGTAATATCATTATCGCCTTCTATTTTACCATTAAATAAATTGGCTTTATCTACTACGGCGATATTTGTTTTATCGCCGGATTTTACAGAAAAATAAATGATCATGGCATAAAAGCCGAAGATGATCAATGGCAGTAAAATGGTCGTAAGTAAAAAAGTTTTCTTTTGTACTCTGCTTAAAAACTCCCGTTTAGCAATTAGTAAGATTTTGTTCATTTCAATTATTTTTTTGATTTCAAGCTTCTACTTTTTGAAAAGACCTGCTGGCGGCATTCGTGCCTTCCACGAGTTTGATAAATACCTGGTTGAGGGATGGTAACATTTCATTAAAACCTTCTACCTGGATACCCTGCCGGATAAAATATTGCAATACATCATTGCCGGTACTGCCTTCATTTATTTTTACAGTGAGCATATTATTTTTTGTATGTAAAATGCTGAAAGGTGCATCTGCAATGCGTTCCGGGACATTGTGCAATTGGAGTTGAAACGCATTTTCCTTGAATTGTTGCTTCACTTCATTTACAGTGCCATCCAATATTTTTTTGCCCAAATTGATCAAAACAATATGGTCACAAATTTCTTCCACCTGTTCCATACGGTGCGTGCTGAAAATGATCGTAGCGCCTTTTTGCGCTAAATCATAGATTTGATCTTTGATCAGGTTTGCATTAATCGGATCGAGGCCGCTAAATGGTTCATCCAAAATGATGAGTTTTGGTTCATGTAAAACAG
>JBDTAN010000047.1:0-6671 GCA_039924585.1 Chitinophagaceae bacterium
CAAAATCCGGATCCGGCACAAAAGTGAAAATGGATCGTAAAGAAGGAAAATCAATTAGAATTTCTAAAAAGTCAGGAGAGGCTATTAAATAATGAATACAGAAAAATATACACCCAGGCTCGCTGAAAAATACAGGAAAGAAGTAGTTCCTGCGTTAATGAAAAAATTCAGCTTTAAAAGTATTATGCAGGCTCCGAAACTGGAGAAGATCTGTATAAATCGCGGCGTTAATGGCGCAGTCGCTGATAAAAAACTCGTGGAAATCGCCGTTGATGAACTCACCAATATTACCGGCCAAAAGGCAGTTGCTACAATGAGTAAAAAGGACATTTCCAATTTCAAATTGAGAAAAGGAATGCCTATTGGTGCAAGGGTTACATTACGTGGAGAAAGAATGTATGAATTTTTAGACCGGCTTGTATCTGTTGCCCTGCCACGTGTTCGTGATTTTAAAGGCATCAGCGATAAAGCTTTTGATGGTCGGGGTAATTACACGCTGGGAATTACAGAGCAAATCATTTTCCCGGAAATTGATATTGATAAAGTGAACAAGATTACGGGTATGGATATCACTTTTGTAACCACGGCTAATAACAATGAAGAAGCTTATGAGTTATTAAAAGAAATGGGTATGCCATTCAAAAATGCGAAAAAAGAAAATAGTTAATAAAAAATAAGGCCTTTTAAACGGGCCCCCTTTAAATTATGGCAAAAGAATCAGTAAAAGCCAGGCAAAGAAAAAGAGAAGTAATGGTGGCAAAATATGCAGTTAAACGCGCGGCCTTAAAAGCCGAAGGCGATTACCAGGCATTGAGTGAACTTCCGCGAAATTCTTCGCCGGTACGCTTAAAAAACCGTTGCCAGCTTACGGGCAGGCCACGTGGTTATATCAGGTATTTTGGAATGTCCCGCATTGTATTCAGGGATATGGCACTCAATGGTAAAATACCAGGTGTAAAAAAAGCAAGTTGGTAAAAAGAACAAAGAACAAATTTTTAGAACAGAATTAATTTATAAAAACAATGGTAACTGACCCAATAGCAGATTTCCTTACCAGGGTAAGAAACGCTCAAATGGCTGGTCATCGGATCGTAGAAATCCCGGCATCAAATCTTAAAAAACGTATTACGGAAATCTTGTACGAACAGGGCTATATTCTCAAATACAAATTTGAAGAAGACAGTAAACAAGGCGTTATTAAAATCGCGTTGAAGTACAACCCGCAAACAAAAATTCCTGCTATACGTGCCTTGGAACGCGTAAGCCGTCCCGGTTTGAGACAATACTCAAAACCAGGTGATTTCAAACGTGTAATCAATGGATTAGGTGTGGCAATCATCAGTACATCGAAAGGTGTAATGACGGATAAGCAGGCTAGAACTGAAAATGTTGGTGGAGAAGTGCTTTGCCATATTTATTAATCAATCAATTTTCCATAAGGAAAATAAAAAACAGGCACTTAATAGACAATTAAGTTTTCTATACGGAACTGAAAACAATTAAGTAAGCCAAATTAAATTTTTAAAAACTTTTCAATATGTCACGTGTAGGAAAAAAACCAATCAGCCTTCCACAGGGAGTTACAGTGAAAGTAGCGAACCAGGTTATTTCTATTAAAGGCCCTAAAGGCGAACTAAAGGAAACTTTGGACAGGGATATGGAAATTGTCCTGAAAGATGATGCAGTAGAAATTAATCGCCCAACCGACCAGATTCGCCATCGAGCCATGCATGGTTTATACCGTTCATTGGTTGCCAATATGGTAAAAGGTGTTACTGATGGATATCAAAAAAATCTAGAATTAGTAGGTGTGGGTTATAAAGCAACTAACCAGGGAAATCTCCTTGACCTGGCGCTTGGATTTTCACACAACATCATTTTTGAAGTTCCATCAGAATTGAAAGTAACAACCCTTACTGAAAAAGGCCAGAATCCAAAGATCATGCTGGAGGGTATTGATAAACAATTGATCGGGCAGGTTGCAGCTAAAATCCGCAGTTTACGAAAACCAGAGCCATATAAAGGGAAAGGTGTTCGTTATGCGAATGAAATTGTGCGCAGGAAAGCAGGTAAAGCAGCAGGAAAATAATTTATTAAAAATATTCCTGGCAGTATCAGGAAAAAATAAAATAGTATGGATAAGAAAATATTAAGAAGACAAAAAATTCGTTACCGTATTCGCAGGAAAGTGAAAGGTACAAGTTCAATTCCCCGCTTATCTGTCTTCCGGAGCAATACGGAGATTTATGCACAACTAATAGATGATGATAATGGCGTTACCATTGCATCAAGTTCTTCAAAAGAAAAAGATATTAAGGCGCAGGAAGGCCCAAAAGTTGATAAAAGTAAAATGGTAGGCAGTGCAATTGCGCGTAAGGCAATAGAACTTGGAGTTAAAAAGGTAACCTTTGATAGAAGTGGTTATTTGTACCATGGCCGCATAAAAGCAATTGCAGATGGCGCCAGGGAAGGCGGACTGGAATTTTAAAAAGTAATAAATTTTTATATATAAAGCATGTCAAAAATTATCGTAAATAAAGTAAAGCCCGGAGGTGACCTGGAATTGAAAGAAAAAGTAGTTTCCATTAACCGTGTAGTTAAAACAACTAAAGGTGGCCGAACATTCAGTTTCTCTGCATTGGTTGTTGTGGGTAATGAAGGCGGTGTAGTAGGACAAGGTCTTGGAAAAGCCAAAGAAGTGCAGGAAGCAATTACAAAGGGGATTGAAGATGCTAAAAAGAATTTGGTGAAAGTGCCCATCATGCATGGTACCATTCCGCACGAACAACTTGCAAAAGAAGGTGCGGCAAAAGTTTTGATTAAGCCAGCCGCAACAGGTACCGGCGTTATAGCAGGAGGTAGCATGCGAGCTGTTCTTGAAAGTGCCGGATTCACAGATGTTCAGGCAAAAAGCCTCGGTTCAGCAAATCCGCATAACGTTGTAAAAGCAACCATCAAAGCTTTGACCCTATTGCGCGAACCAGTACAAATTTCAAAGACAAGGAGTATTAAACTTACAAAAGTTTTTAACGGATAAATGAAAATATTTCATTTATCAAAATAAAATAGTGATGAAAAAAATCAGGATAACACAGATAAAAAGCGGCATAGATCGCTCGGAGCGTCAAAAGCTTACACTTAAAGCGCTGGGTCTTAATAAAATGCATTCCAGTAAAGAAGTAACAGCAACTCCACAAATTTTAGGGATGGTAGAAAAAGTGCATCACCTGGTAAAGGTTGAGGAAGTGACTGCTTAACAAATAAATTTTAAAGGGTTCTACATTTAAAAATCAGCGAGGGGCGATTCCCCGTAAGTAAAAATCAGAAAAAATGAAATTGCACACATTAAAACCTGCAGAAGGTTCTACACACAAAATAAAACGAATAGGAAGAGGTGAAGCAAGTGGTAAAGGAGGAACTTCCACAAAAGGTAATAAGGGTGGCCAAAGCCGCGCAGGTTACCAACGCAAAATGGCACATGAAGGTGGACAGATGCCTATTCAGCGAAGATTGCCGAAACGTGGCTTTAAAAATAATAACCGTATTGAATATACAGTTTATAACCTCGGACAAATAGAAAAGCTCATTGAAAAGTATGGTTTTACAGAATTTTCTGAAGAAAACCTGTATCTCAATGGCTTAATTGGGAAAACACATAAAGTAAAAATCCTGGGAAATGGTGAATTGAAAACCAAAATTGATTTCAAAATCAGCAAGATGAGCGGCAAAGCAAAAGAAATGATCGAAGCTGCCGGTGGTAAAGTGGAAATTTTAAAATAGTTTAGCAGATAATTATTTATTCAAAACTCACTAATTCCAAATTCACATGCTTTAAATGTAAAAAGTGAAAAAATTAATAAGGACATTTAAAAATATATGGACGATAGAAGAATTGCGCTCCAAAATTTTAACTACTTTGGCTTTGATCTTTGTATATCGCCTTGGAGTACAAATTGTGTTGCCAGGTATTGACCCAAATAAATTAGGTGCGATACAGGCCTCATCCGGCAGCAATGGTCTTCTTGGTTTGTTTGATACTTTTGCAGGAGGCGCGTTTTCACATGCTTCTATTCTTGCATTAGGAGTAATGCCCTATATATCTGCATCTATTTTTATGCAATTAATGACCATCCTCGTTCCACAAATTCAGAAAGTACAGAAAGAAGGAGAAAGTGGTCAGAAAAAAATTAATCAGTGGACGCGTTATCTGACCATTGTGGTAACACTCTTCCAGGCTGGCGCTTATGTAGCATACCTGAACAGCCCAAGTTATGCAGAAGCATTGATTCCATCTTTTAAAGAATATTTTTTCCCAACAACAATCATTCTCCTCACTGCTGGAACATTATTCGTAATGTGGCTCGGTGAAAAAATACAGGACAAGGGTTTGGGAAATGGTATTTCAATTATCATCATGATCGGAATTTTAGGTCGTTTACCCCAGGCACTTGCACAGGAGTTTACAGCGAAAAGCGCAAAAGGTGGTGGCGGTTTATTGATATTTTTAATTGAAATTGCCGTATTGATTGCCATTATTTTAGGTACAATTGTATTAATACAGGGTGTACGAAAAGTACCTGTTAATTATGCAAAACAAATTGTTGGAAACAGGCAGTTTGGAGGAGCAAGACAATTTTTGCCATTAAAAGTAAATAGCTCAGGCGTAATGCCGATCATCTTTGCCCAGGCTATTATGTTTTTGCCTACTTTATTTTCTTTTACACATCTGGATTCAGCCCAGGGAATTGTAAAAGTATTTTCGGATCCGAGTAACGCCTGGTATATGGTTGTATATGGCATCATGGTAGTTGCATTCACCTTTTTATATACGGCTTTGATATTTAATCCAAAGCAGATGAGTGAGGACCTTAAAAGAAATAATGGCTTTATACCCGGTGTAAAACCAGGCCAGCCTACCGCAGATTATATTGGTACTATCATGGATCGAATTACATTCCCAGGAGCAATCTTGCTGGCAATTGTTGGTATTTTACCGGGTTTCGCAAGAAACTTGAATGTTACAAGCACATTTGCATCTTTCTTTGGAGGTACATCATTATTGATCATGGTTGCTGTAATATTAGACACTTTACAACAAGTGGAAACACATTTATTGATGCGACAGTACGATGGTTTGATGAAAGGCGGAAGAGTGCAGGGCAGGCAAACTACGGTACCATCAGGCATGTAATTTTCTTCATAAAAATATTAACAAAACCTGTTGGCATGCGCTTACAGGTTTTATTTTTTAAAAAAATTATCGTGTAAAATGATTCACATAAAATCAGATACTGAAATTGAATGCATGAAAGAAAGCGCTTTGCTGGTAAGTAAAACGCTGACTGAAGTCGCCAAAATATTGAAACCAGGAATCACTACGTTACAATTAAATGATTTGTGTAAAACATTTGTGTATGATCATCATGCAACAACATCATTTTATCAATACCGGGGATATCCTTTTCATATTTGTGCATCCATAAATGATGTGGTTGTGCATGGTTTCCCAAATAATAAACCACTGGAAAATGGAGATATAGTTTCTTTAGACCTTGGGGTTATTTTAAATGGATGGCATGGTGATCATGCATATACTTTTATTTTGGGAGAAGCTGCTGCCGACGCAATTCAATTGGTAAAAGTGACCAAGGAATCTTTATATAAAGGCATTGAGAAAGCAATTACGGGGAACCGCGTAGGTGATATTGCTTTTGCGATCCAGGAACATACAGAGAAAAAATATGGGTATGGAGTAGTTCGGGAACTAGTCGGACATGGATTGGGTAAACAAATGCATGAAGATCCGCAAGTGCCCAATTATGGTAAAAGAGGAAATGGCCCAAAATTGAAAACAAATATGGTTTTCGCAATAGAACCAATGATCAATCTTGGTGAAAAAGAAATTTATACGGAAGAAGATGGTTGGACTGTTCGAACCCGTGACGGAAAACCTTCTGTACACTTTGAACATGATGTATGTATCAAAAAAGATAAGGCATTGATTTTATCCGATTATAGTATTATTGAAGCTGCTGAAAAAGGGAATGCTAATTTGAATACTTCCTATATGTTGACGGACAATTAATCTAAGTTTTTTATGGAGCCGGAATTCCGAAAAACGTTGGCAGTTATTGGAGGTGGTGCTGCCGGATTTTTTTGTGCCTGCAATGCAGCCAGGATGAATACTGCATTACGCGTTGTAATTTTTGAAAAAAGTACAAAATTATTGTCAAAAGTAAAAGTGAGTGGTGGCGGGCGTTGTAATGTAACGCATGCATGTACAGACATACCCGCATTTCTTCAAAATTATCCGCGCGGAAAGAATTTCCTAAAAAAATCATTTCATGCATTCAGTCCTTCAGATACGATTGAATGGTTTTCGCAAAGAGGCGTGGAATTAAAAAGAGAAAAGGATGGCCGGATTTTTCCTATATCTAATAATTCCCAAACAATCATTGATTGCCTGCTACATGAAGCAGAAAAATATGGTGTAGAAATATTATTTCAAAAACAAGTAAAGGAAATTATTTGTAATGAGAATAAAATAATTTTGGAGGATAAAGCAAAAAAGTTCTCACTGAAATTTTTAGAAGGAAATGATTTCCAGGCCGATTTTTTGTGTGTGGCCAGTGGCGGTTTTCCAAAAGAAGATCAGTTTGCATGGCTTAAAG
>JBDTAN010000048.1:0-2884 GCA_039924585.1 Chitinophagaceae bacterium
TATGAAAGTAAAATAAAAGAGTAAAGTCCAACTCAAAAGATACAATACTAAAAAAATACTGGTTGCAATATGTCGTTTTAAAATGGTCAAAATTTTATTTATTTTTGAACTGTTTTATTTGAAATTAATTTTAAAGACTGCTTGTTGCAACATTAATAAAAATGGCAAAGCTTTTGAGTAATCAAGATTCTCATATTCAAGCCCAAGCGCTCTTATATTTTTGTAATAAGTTTTATGCTGCTGATAATAATGCCTTTCACTTTCTATAAACCAGGCTTTCTCTCCAATTTTCCTGGCTAAGAACCATTTCTCTAAAAGTCTTGCACAGCGACCATTTCCATCATTCCAGGGATGTATTTTTACAAAAACCAGGTGAATCATGGAAGCATAATAAAATGTTTCTTCAATACTTAATTTTTCAAGTTGAAGCGTAGTTATATCCTGGTAAAATTTTTCTATTTCAGCCGGTAATTCAAAGGGAGATGCAGCAACATATTCTATCCGGCCGTCTTCTGTTGCCACATACATATTTTGCGTACGCAATTTTCCCTGCCATTCTTTTACAACAAGATGCTTGCTTAGAAGTTGATGTGCTTTTTCGATATTTTTTTTATTGAAGTCATTTTCTTTTGCAAAAGTGTATGCATTGTATAAATCGTCTATTTTTTTTGTGTAATCAGGCGAAAAGGGAAGCCTGTCTCTTTTATGTTTGATGTAACTATCCAACTCAATATTTTCCCCTTCAATCTTGCTGCTGAAAACTGAAGCGACTGAAGTATAAAAACTAAATGTTGGCGTTGATAACTCCGCATCTGTAAGAATTTCAAAAGCCTTTTTAAGATTTTTATCCAAATGCTTCAAATAGTTATTAAGTAAAATATTTTGAATAATTTTTAACTTCATAGTTTTGAATGCAAATGTTTATGAAAGGTTTATTCAAATCTAATTAAATAATAAGGGTGCAAATTATTATTTAAGCTGTTTCATTGTGTATGCCCACAAGGGAAAGGTATTTAAAATTAAAGCACTACTTATTAATAAGCGTAATATTTGCAAAAAATAAAAAATATTTTAACGCTACTTCTCACTCAACTCCAGCCACCTCATCTCTTTTTTCTCCAAATCTTTTTTTAGTTGATTATATGTATCAGTGAGCTTTAATAATTGTTCATATTCGTTCGCAGCAGCGGCCATGTCATGTTGTATTGAAATTTTTTTTACTTCGATATTGGCGATTTCTCTTTCTAATTTGATAAATTCTTTTTTCTCATTAAAGCTCAATGTATTTTTTGCAGGCGCTTCAATTTTCCTGGCCACAATTTTTTGAGTAGAAGCAATTGTTTGATTATTGATCTTTTCCTGCTCGGCTTCCCAAATGCGGTACTGTGCATAGTTTCCGGGAAAATCACGTACGGCACCATTTCCTTCAAAAACAAATAAATGATCTACCAACCGGTCCATAAAATATCGGTCGTGCGACACGATGAGCAGACAACCCTGGAAGTCGTATAGAAAGTTTTCCAGTACACTTAATGTTGGAAGATCCAAATCATTTGTTGGTTCATCGAGTATTAAAAAATTTGGATTATTAAAAAGTATAGCTAATAATTGTAAGCGTTTTTTTTCACCACCACTTAGTGATTCCAGATAAGTATATTGCTTTTCCGGTGTAAATAAAAACAACTCTAAAAATTGCGCTGCACTCAGGCTTCCACCTTTTGCAAGGGGAAAACTTTCAGCAAAGCTTTTCACATATTCTATCACGCGCACATTGTCTTTTATTTCCAAACCTTGTTGGGAAAAATTTCCAAAAACAATCGTTTCACCCACATTTATTTTACCACTTACCGGTGGAATTTTTTGTTGCATTATTTCCAGGAAAGTAGATTTGCCTACACCATTCTTTCCAATGATTCCAATGCGCTCTCCTTTATTAAAAGTATAGTCAAACCCTTTGAGGATAATGGTTTCACCGAAATTCATATTCACTTTTTTCATCTCAATGATCTTGCCGCCCATGCGGCTCATGCGTGCATCTAATTGTAAACGGCTATCTTCAATTTTTTGTTTGGCCCTCGCTTCTATTTCATAAAAATTATCTTCACGGCTCCTGCTTTTAGTGGTGCGCGCTTTTGGTTGCCTGCGCATCCATTCCAATTCTTTGCGATAATTGTTTTTTGCTTTATCAATATTCGCTGCTTCATTTTCTAAGCGCGCAGCTTTTAAAGAAAGATAATTTTCATAATCACCTTTATAAATAAATATTTTTTCTTTTTCCATTTCCCATATCTCCGTACATACATTATCTAAAAAGTAACGGTCATGTGTTACGAGTAGCAATGTCATTTTTTCCTTGTTCAAATAATTTTCCAGCCACTCAATCATTTCCACGTCGAGGTGATTGGTCGGTTCATCCATTAATAATAAATGATGTCCCGGCTCGAATCCAATGTCAATAAGGGTTTTAGCGAGTGCTACACGTTTGCGCTGCCCGCCACTCAGGTCGCCCAATTTATTTTGTAAATGATTTACTTTAAAAGTTGCCAGGATCTGGTGCACTTTAGATTCAAAATCCCAGGCACCCAAATTATCCATTTCTATAATGGCTTCAGTCATAGCATCGCCATCATTTTCTTCCAGTGCTAATTCATATTTTTTAATAGCCAGTAAAACAGGATTTTCTTCACGTGTTTTACTCTGAAAAATATTTTCAAGGATGGTCCTGTCTTCTTCAAAAATCGGATCCTGTGAAAGGAAAACTACTTTCACATCTTTATGAATGCGAAATTTTCCATCTTCCGGTGTATCAAGTCCCGCAAGGATTTTCATCAGCGTACTTTTTCCGGTTCCATTGCGCGCAACCAGCGCAATTTTATCACCTTCA
>JBDTAN010000049.1:0-10473 GCA_039924585.1 Chitinophagaceae bacterium
TCCAGTTTGGCCACAGGCGTTACCGCACCGGTACGCCCCACCTGGAACTCTATATTTTTTATGGTTGTTGTAGCTTGTTGCGCTTTGAATTTATACGCCATGGCCCAGCGCGGATGATGCGTGGTCATGCCCATTTTTTCCTGGAGTACAAGTTCATTTACTTTTACCACCATACCATCAATTTCATAAGGAAGCGATTCCCGCATTTTTTCAAAATCGCCGATATGTTGGATCACTTCATCAATACCATTTACCACCAACATTTCTTTTACAGGTGCTCGAAACCCGCACTCCCAAAGCATTTCCAGCGATGCGCTATGACTTTGCAAACATTCGGGAATAGTTTTATCTGTTGAAATATAAAAACTGATATGATAAAGAAATGCATCCAGGTTTCGCTTCGCAACCTGCTTCGGATCTTTTTGCCGCAGACTTCCACTGGCCGCGTTGCGTGGATTTGCAAGTGGTGGTAATCCCTGCAAAATCAATGCATCATTGTATTGCTTAAAAGATTTTTTGGGTAAAAATATTTCGCCACGAATTTCAATTTGCGCAATGCCATATTTTGAAAATGGCGCCGACAATGGTATCGAACGGATCTGTTTGATGTTTTCAGTAATGTCTTCACCGGCCACACCATCTCCTCTTGTAATACCGCGAACGAGCAAATCATTTTCGTAAAAAAGAGAAATACCTGCGCCATCAAATTTCGGTTCTACACAATAGGTCACAATGTCAAGCCCGGTGAGTTCGCGTGCCTTCCTGTCCCAATCCAGCAAGTCTTCTGCCTGGTAAGAATTTTCCAGTGACAACATGGGCACCAAATGTTCTACTGTATTGAAACTTGCTCCCAGGCTGCTTCCTACGCGTTGCGTGGGTGAATCTGTTGTAATTAATTTTGGGTTAGCGGATTCAAGATTTTGAAGTTTTTTAAATAAAATGTCATATTCCCCATCAGCCAATAATGGCTCATTCATTATATAATAGCGATATTCATGAAAGCGCAAAACCTCCCGTAATGAGTCAATATCATTCGGGGAAATCGTTGTTGCTGTCAAAAAATCTTTGGAATATTTTTGTAAATTCTGTGTGTCCGTTTTTGAATACATATCCAAAAATAAAACAAAAAAGAAAGGGCCGGAAAATTTCAACTTAAATAATACCTACATTCGTGGGTGTTCGTTATTCAGTAAGGTTTTTTTTAAATAAATCAATAGTACGTATGATCTACTCCATGACCGGTTTTGGAAGGGCGGAGGCAAATATTCAGCAAAAGAATTTTATAGCAGAAGTCCGCTCCCTGAATGGAAAACAATATGATCTGCGGCTTTCGATCCCATCCTTATTAAAACCGTACGAATTTGAGATTCGTAGCATGCTGAACACTGCACTTTTACGTGGTAGTGTGGAATGTATAATCACTTCAAAACAAAATGGCAGCCTGAAACAATCCTGTATTAATAATGATCTTTTGAAATCCTATTATATGTCTGTATTGCCTGTTGCAACAGAGCTGAATGCCAATACGGATGGACTTTTCAGTGCTTTACTACGCATACCGGAAATCATTTCAGCTTCTTCTGAAACATTAAGTGATGCAGAATGGGCCATTTGTAAAAATGCTTTGCAGGAAGCGATTGATTTATTGAATCAACATCGCCGGGATGAAGGAAAATCTATGGAAGACGATCTTTTATTGCGTATTGAAAATATCGAAAAATTACAGGGAGAAGTGGCAGCACTTGAACCATTGCGCAGGGAAAAAATTAGGGAAGGAATGAAACGTGTTTTAGAAGAAAATACAGGCAAAGAAAATTATGACACGAACCGTATGGAGCAAGAACTTATTTATTACATCGAAAAAATTGATATCAGTGAAGAGCAGGTACGTTTAAAAAATCACTGTGATTATTTTCGGGAGATCTTAGCAGAAGCAGAAATAGCGAAAGGAAAAAAACTCTCTTTTATCCTGCAGGAAATTGGCCGTGAAATAAATACGACCGGCTCCAAAGCCTATGATTCAACTATACAAAAATGCGTGGTATTGATGAAAGATGAATTAGAAAAAGCCAAAGAACAAATTTTAAATATCTTATGAATGTATTTAATTCAAGCAGGAAAATCTGCTGTATTACTTTAATATTTATTGTTGTTTTAATGGGATGCAATTCTTACAATTCATTTGAAAATACCACGGCATTTCCGCAACATGACTGGCCTTCCACTGAAAAAATTAATGCACATTTCACAGTCACAGACACGGCTGCATTTTATAATATTTTTGTTGTCATCCGCCATACGGGTGCATTTCATTTCAATAATCTTTGGGTAAATCTTTCAACAAAAGCGCCTGCGGATACTTTGACATCACAGCAGCTAAACCTGCACCTGGCGGACAATTCACAAGGTTGGCTGGGTACTTATTTCGATGACATTATTGAACACAGAATTCAAATAAATCCATTCCCTGTAAAATTAAAAGCAGGGGATTATACATTTACGCTGCAGCAAATAATGCGTGAGGATCCATTGCAGGAAATGATGAATGCAGGCATCAGGATTGAAAAAAATATTCAATAGCATTTGGATTTTTTTAAAAAAAATATGAAAAGTCCAATAAAAAAACCGGGGTTCATTTTCATTACCATTATATTCTGGCTGATGCTTTTTTACA
The DNA here is from genome assembly GCA_039924585.1 of Chitinophagaceae bacterium. Taxonomy (GTDB): domain Bacteria; phylum Bacteroidota; class Bacteroidia; order Chitinophagales; family Chitinophagaceae; genus JAFDXJ01. Next base: position 2,675 of record JBDTAN010000049.1, read on the forward strand.
TGGTTGCCGCACTGACCTGGTGGTATATAGAATTGCGGAATCAAAATACAGAAATGTATGGATATAAGCTTGCGCAAATTGATCCGAACAGCGTCGCCTATCCTCAAATCAAAATACAGGCTGATAAAGCGTTCAAGATTAAAAATACGCAATACCTTGGCGAAGGACTTACATTTTTATTCGTTATTCTGCTTGGGGCTGTGTTTGTGTATCGTGCAGTTCGCCAACAATTTCGTTTGTCTGAATTGCAAAATAATTTTATGATGGCCGTGACGCATGAATTAAAAACACCGATTGCCATTTTACAATTAAACCTTGAAACGCTTCAAAAATATCAGTTGGACAATGCGCGTAAAAATAATATCCTGGCGATGTCCTTGCTGGAAAACCAGCGCCTGAATGAATTGACGGATAATATCCTGGCGGCCGCCCGTCTTGAATCCGGCAGTTTTAATAAAACAAGGGAAGAGATAGATTTGCATGAAATTGTGCGGGATACTTTGCAGGAATATATGTCCCGGTTTAATGTGCACCAGGATCATGAAAGAAAATTTATCGAACACCTGGAAAAAGATATTTTTGTTTTTGCAGAACCTGTTTTATTAAAACTTGTCATCAATAATTTGCTGAGCAATGCCATAAAATATTCGCCTAAAAGCAGTTTCATAGAAATATCTTTGTTAAAACAGGAGAAGTTTGCACTGTTGGAAATTAAAGATGAAGGTGGTGGTGTACCTGATATAGAAAAGAAAAGAATTTTTGAAAAGTTTTATCGTATTGGCAATGAAGCTACACGCAACGCGAAAGGCACCGGGTTAGGTTTATATTTATGCAAAAAAATTATTAGTGGTTTTGGTGGAAAAATTTTTGTGCAGGATCATTCTGCAAAAGGATCAGTTTTTAAAATACTTTTACCAATATTAACATAATGGAACAACCAGCAAACGGGAATATTTTATTAGTAGAAGATGAGGAAAACCTTCATGCAACACTCAAATTAAACCTGGAATTAAATGGCTATTCCGTCACTTCTGCCTTCACCGGTAATGAGGCGCTGAAAGCTGTGCAGCAAGAATATTTTGACCTCATCATCATGGATATCATGTTACCGGAACTTGATGGGATCAGTGCTATAGAAAATATTCGGCTTAAACAAAATGAAGTGCCGATATTAATTGTCAGTGCGAAAAATGAAGGTAAAGATAGAGTGCTTGGCTTGCGCAAAGGCGCTGACGATTACCTGGTGAAACCTTTTAACTTAGATGAACTTTTACTGCGTGTAGAAAAATTAATTCATAAAAATAAACGCATCCAGGAAAAAGAATTTACGGGAGATGTTTACGAATTTGATGAATATAGTATCAACTTTAAAGCACAGCGTGCCATAGCAAATGAGGGAAAAGAAATAGAGTTGAGTAAAAAAGAAACGATGTTGTTGAAATTATTAATTGAAAATAAAGGGGAGGTAGTTACCCGGGAAAAAATATTACAAATGGTTTGGGGCTACCAGGTATACCCGCATACAAGAACTATTGATAATTTCATTTTAAATTTCCGCAAATATTTTGAAAAAGATTCCCGCAGTCCGAAACATTTTCATTCAATTCGCGGCATGGGTTATAAGTTCACAGATTGATTTTTTAAGTTTTCAAATCAAAGTTTTTTAGCAAAGAAGACATTTCAAAATAAACTTCTTCGCGCACTTCTTTTAAATCATTTTGCGCAAATAATTGCAGGTTGCAAGTTTCAAAAACAGCTTTACTCTTTTTTGCATTGTCCATTTCCCCGGATATATTTTCCAATGCCCTGACTAGTGGGCTTTCAAGTGTTTCACTCGTTCCAGTTTTAGCTTGTAAAGCCATTGCCAGCAAGGATTTAACTGCCAGAAAATATTCCCTGTTATTTTCAATGGCAGCAAGATTATTCAAATGTATATATAAATCACCGATTGTGATTTGCGGTAATTTTTTTTCTATCACCAATTCTTTCAGAGGTTGTGCAATATCATTTTTACTTCTTTTTTTTCTATACCATCCTGGAATTAAAACAGAAAATAAAACAATCAACCCAATCAGCGGAATGAGTAAAGTATATTTATAATTACTCAACGAAGTATTGGAAATAGTATTGAGCGTTGCTGCCGGTACTATTGCTTTTGAAAAGTATAAACGGATGCTGTCTGTTTGCGCATTTTTATACGTTGCAGTCAACGGATCAAAGAATGAAATGTGAATGGGTGGAATGATGGTTGTTCCAATTTTTTTTCCGATAAAAGGAATTTCAAATTGCTTGAAACCATGTACAGGGAAAATATATTGGTCAGCTTGTTGCGAATCAATCCCGTCAAAATGTTCGGTATTTTCCGGCCATGAAATGATGGGTGAAGGAATGCCCGGAATATTTCCACTCCCTGAAATTTTTATAGATAGCGTGGCGCTTTCTCCCACTTGCAAAGTATCTTTTTTAGTAGTAGCCGCAATTATATAATTGCCCACTAAAATATTAAAATTTGGAGGCTGGCCATTCTCCGGTAACGCTTTAACAGTAAGAGTCTGCGCTTCACTTTCCGTAATTGCGCTGTAATTTTCCGTTTCCATTAAATCATCCGAATTCGATATAGCCACCACATTATTGACAACGGCTTTTCCTAAAATTAATTCACCGGCCTGCAATGGTATCAACTGCACTTTCCGAATGGTAAAAACATGGTATTTTTTCCCATTTAAAATCGCCTCATCCGGTTCTTTATCAATGGGTAATTCCTGCACACTGCAACCGGAAAAAGACGGTTGCATCGTTACGCGACTTTGACTGTTCAGCGCTGTAAATAATTTATAAGTTACCAATACAGGCTCACCCGTAAAAATAGATTTACTAGTGCTTTGTACCTGCACAAAAATATTCTTTGCAATAAGTTCTGCCGGGTTTTCTTTTTGTTCAAGCTTCGGGATTTTTAATAACGGATCATCCAATGATACCTGTGCGCTAACAGAAAATACAGGAAGCAGAAAAATAAAGAAGCAATAAAAATTTTTAAAATTAAAATACATGTTTGACAAATATAGATGCATTCATAAAAAACTTTTGTGAAAGGCGGTTAAGGATGGGTTAAAACAAATACTAACCCACTAAAAATAAATAAAATGAAATCTTTTTAATTCGTATGGATTTTACTAAATAACCCTAAGTTTGTCCAAAAAGATTCTATGCCTTTTTATTCGCTCGATACGATCATTGATTTTTTAGATCCCGTATGCCTCGTACAACATATGGAGGAAAATGGTTTCAGAAAAAACCAGTTGGGAGATGCAGTAAAAATTTATTGCGATCAATTTCCCGAAATTGAAAATGCTGATATTATTTTCCTGGGCTGTGGTGAATTTCGGGGTGAAGCGGGCGGAACTTTCAGCAATGATTCGCCCAATGCGATTCGCGAAGAATTTTATAATTTATACCAATGGCATGAAGACCTGGAAATTGCTGATGTCGGCAATATAAAAATGGGCGCAACAATGATGGATACGTATGCGGCCATGCAAACGGTCGTCTCTGAATTATTACTTCACGGAAAAAGAGTCGTTATCCTCGGCGGTTCGCATGATCTTACGATCGCGCAATACGATGTGTATGCCAAAGCTGAAAAAATAATTGAGCTGGTAAATGTGGATGCGAAAATTAATATCGACATGGAAAAACCTGCACCGGCAGAAAACTTTTTAATGCAGGTGCTTACTTCCGAACCCAATTTTGTGCGGCATTATAATCATATTGGTTTTCAAAGTTATTATGTGCATCCCGGCATGTTGGAAACGATTGATAAATTACGTTTTGATTGTTACCGCCTCGGGAAAATAAAAGAGAATGTGGAAGAAATGGAACCCGTGATACGCAATGCTGCACTTTTCAGCTTTGATATTTCTGCGATCCAATATTGCCATGCACCGGCGAATCAATTTTCGCCAAATGGATTTACCGGTGAAGAAGCATGTATGCTCATGCAATATGCCGGCATGAGCTCAGAATTGACTACACTCGGCATTTATGGTTTTCACCCAAATAATGATGTGCAGGGCATTACAGCCAAACAGATCAGCCAGATGTTGTGGTATTTAATGGATGGTATTTATAAAGGCCAACAGGAATCCGTCATGGAAAATTCAATTGAATTCAATGAATATAAAATCGCATTTGCGGATATAGAAAGTCTTTTTCTACAAAGCAAACGTACGGGAAGATGGTGGATGAAAATGCCGGATGGCAGGTTGATCGCTTGTAGTCACAATGATTATATTGTTTCTACACAAAATGAAATTCCTGAGCGATGGATGCGGGCGATGGAGCGGAATTGAGATTTTGTGATTAAAGATATTTCTGAAATTATTAGTTTATAAAATTGTATTTCCAGGATCATTTAGGCATTCATTCAAACCTTTCAGTTAATCAAAAATAACTTTTGGGTCAACAAAATTCATGAATCAAATCCTTCATTTAAAATATTTCAATGGCCCCCGCAACTTGTTGTAGTGCAGGCTGGCATAGGGTTGCAGCGTAGCGCCGAAATTCTCATAAAAACTTTTGATGCCAGGAATATCAGATCCTTCAAAATCAAATACCAGGTTTTTACCACAAAATTCCTCCAGGACTTTGTCCATTAAAAAATGATTGGCGGAAATTTTTCTTCCTGCAACTGGCGTACTGTTCATCATATTATAAATGCGATTTCCATCCTGCAAGAACAATGCGATTGCGGCAGTTTCATTTTTTGCATTGATAACTTCGCGACAATGCACATTGCCAGAAATATTTAGATGATCGCAGAGTTTTTTGAATTTGGAATAATTTTCTTTGGGTACATGCGGCGTTTTTATGTGGTATAATTCATAAAAAATATCAATCGCTTTTTCATGCGAAATATATTTATAATTTAATATTTGATTGCATGCTTTCTTCAAATTTTGCCGAAGGTCTGGTGAATAATTTTCTGAAATAAAACGGTAAGAAGAAAGTTCAAGTATGAAATTATTTTTTAAAATACAATCTTTAGTTGGACTGCCATTGCAAAAATTAAATACATAATCTCCATACGTACAAAATTGCTGTAATGCTTGCAGTAATTGACTCTCATCAGGTTTTGATTGCTTTCCAAAAATGCCTAATTGCTGAATAAAAGGGACTTGGTACGTATATCGGATGGAATATTTTTTTCGCCAGGGAACGGGCATCACGCATTCATAGTCACCTATTACAAATCCATGCCATTGATCCGCAAGATAGTCAAGGTAAAAAGTTTTGGCATAGATCAGATGTGAAGCAGATTGTTCAATACATGCATTCCATTTTGCCTGGTCAATTTTATCAGAAGGAATTATTTGAATGGTATCATGCATGCCATGAATAAAATTATGCTGGAATTTGTGTATTGCTGATCTTATGTAAAATAGTATGCGCCACTTCCATGGCAAGCAGTCCGTCAATTTCTGTTACTGCAGTTGGTTTATTATGGATGATGGATTGAATGAATGCGTGCAACTCTTCATATATCGCGTTGGTTGATTTCACTTCCGGACTGGCTACCACAATTGTTTTAATTCCATGTGGCGTTTCTAGGTCAAAAGAAAAATTTTTTTCATCATCGTGTGCATCTTTCAGTTTAATGATCTCTGTTTTTTTCTCCAAAAAATCAATACCGATATAGGCGTCTTTTTGGAAGAGCCGCATCTTGCGCATTTTTTTCATGCTAATCCGGCTGCTGGTGAGATTGGCCACGCATCCGTTATGAAATTCGATGCGCACATTCGCGATATCCTGCGTGTCTGTCATAACAGCAACACCGCTGGCGTACACATTTTTCACATCACTTTTCACGAGACTTAAAACGATATCAATATCATGAATCATCAGGTCGAGAATCACACTCACTTCGGTACCGCGCGGGTTAAATTGTGCCAGGCGATGTACCTCAATGAACATAGGATTTAGCTGCGTATCTTTCAATGCGAGGTAGGCCGGATTAAATCTTTCGACATGGCCCACCTGCATTTTAATATCTGCTTCCTTTGCCATTTTCACTAATTGCCTAGCTTCCTGCATCGTATTCGCCAATGGCTTTTCCACGAATACATGACGGCCTTTTCGAATTGCCATTTCGCAGATATCGAAGTGTTTGTCAGTTGGCGCAACAATATCAGCAGCATCTATATTGTCCATTAATTCCGCAGCATTTGTAAAACGTTTTAGACCATATTTATTTTCAATTTCTGTAGCAGTTTCATCATTGGGGTCAAAAAAACCAATGATAGAAACGTCGCTCATTTCTTTCCAGTTATTCAAATGAAATTTTCCCAGGTGGCCAACTCCGAAAATACCTATTTTGATCATATACAATTATTAAGATGGTAAAGATAAATATTGTTGGGTGATCAGGAGCAGGGAGAATTCACAATTTGTGCATAGTGAAATGCAATATTTTGATAAATGCAATTGCAGGCCGACTGCCAGTGGAAATTATTTGTTGCGAAAATTATTCATTGATTTTTTTCCAGGTCCAGGCTTGTTTTATAATTATGAAAGAAATAAAACTTTCAATTATCGCGAGGAAAACATAAAATGACATCCATGTTGTAAGCGAATTAAAAGCAATAAGAATCATTAACGCTGTAAAAAAGAACCCGAAGATGATGTTTAAAATTCGATTTAATCTTGGTTGGAGCAACAGGGATAAAAAAATCATCAATATTGGTATCGTCATCATAATTGTCGCGGCAAATAATTTCATTGGATTGTCCATCATATTTTGTCCGTTAAGTAATCCTTCCACTTTATGGGGAACATACAATTCAAAATAATCTCCATAAATGAAGCAGAACATTAAAGAAGTCCATAAACCGGCAAGCTTTATTTTTGTGTTTACTTTATAATCTTCTAAAGCGTTTTTGTTTTCTTGCATGGTAGATATGATTGTGACAGTGTAACGTTAATGATAGAAGCTTTGTTACATTACGAATTGCTTGATTTCATAGTGTGATTAAAATACATAAAAAGTAGCGGCAATTCGCGGTTTGATTTTTTTTCCATAGTATTTTAAAAAACATTTCTTTATTTTTATTTTTCAAAAAGATGTTTAACTAACAAAACCAAAACATTTTGAAAAACTGCAACTATTTTTTACTGATGTTTTTGCTGCTTTTATTAAGTAATAAAAATATGCATGCGCAGATCGTTAACATGGAAGGGGAGCGCTTTCACCGAGACAGTACGGTCTGGAGTGGTAGCCTTGCAGGTAATCTTGAATTCAATGATTATGGGACTAAAGTGTTTTATGTAAATGCCGGCGCACATGTGCAATATCAAAATAAAAAAAACCTATACTTATTGCTGGGTAGTTATGGATTTTTGAAAGGTGATGGGAAATCGTTTGTTGATAATGGTTTTTTGCATTTTCGGTATAATCATAAATTAGGGAATTTGGTAAGGTGGGAAGCATTTTCACAAATACAACAAAATGCGATTATCAATTTGCAGTCGCGTTTTTTGATTGGTACGGGACCACGCTTTAAAATTATTAATAATAAAAAAGTCCGATTATACGCTGCTTCACTCGTGATGTATGAACGGGATAAAGAAACCAATAACCCGGATGTTTTAAATGAATTTCGCAGCAGTAGTTATGCTTCTATCACATTTTTACCGTCTGACAATACAGAGATCACATCTACTACGTATTACCAGCCAAAGTTCACTGATATCGGTGACTTCCGCGTTTTCAATGTGTTGAATGTAAATATTAAAACGGGCAAAAA
>JBDTAN010000050.1:0-5868 GCA_039924585.1 Chitinophagaceae bacterium
GCTAATCAAAAGCAAATGGTGCAGGCCACAGAAAAAAATGATATTTTATTTGCCGTAGGACCCGCAGGTATGGGCAAAACTTATACAGCTGTGGCTTTGGCGGTGCGCGCATTAAAAAATAAAGCCGTTAAAAAGATTATACTTACCAGGCCCGCAGTAGAAGCCGGCGAGAATCTCGGATTTTTACCCGGTGACCTGAAAGAAAAGATAGACCCTTATTTAAGACCTTTATATGATGCGCTGGATGATATGATCCCCGCTGATAAATTGGGCTATTACATGAGTACACGCACTATTGAAATAGCGCCATTGGCATATATGCGCGGGCGCACACTCGACCATGCTTTCATTATTTTGGATGAAGCACAAAATGCAAATGACCTGCAACTGAAAATGTTTTTAACCCGCATCGGGCCACATGCAAAAGCTATCATAACCGGTGATCCAACGCAAATTGATTTACCCAGGAATCAAAGAAGCGGCCTTGAAAAAGCTATCCGCATTTTACAGAACATTCCTGGTATCGCGCATGTACAATTGGATGAAGAAGATGTAGTTCGCCATAAACTCGTAAAGGCAATTATTAAAGCCTACGAAAAAGAATATGATCAAGAGCGTGACAGGCATTCATAATTTTATTGTATTATATTTTAAAAAAGCAGGACAGTTTTGTTGCCTGCTCTTTTTGTTTTCGTGCCAGCATAGTGTAAATACTTCCATGATTGACAAAGCAGTGAATGGTGAAAAGGAAAGGGTCATAAGAAGCCTTATTTGTATTGATTCGGCCCTTCATTTAATAAAGGATGGAGATGTAATTACCCGAACAGGGATGGACTATACAAGCCAGGCATTAAAACAATTCTGTAAAAAAGATGATACCTATTCGCATTGCGGAATTATACTGAAAGAAAATGATTCTTTTTTTGTGTATCATGCTATTGGTGGCGAGATTAACCCGAAACAAACTTTGCAAAGAGAATGGCTGCCCTGGTTTTGTGATGGTACTTCGAATGAGGGTATTGGCATTTTTCGGTTTAACCTCAATTCAGTAAAATTAAAAAGAGAAAAAAAATTCATTGCCGAAAAATATGCAGCCGGCATACTGTTCGATATGGACTTTAATTTAAAAAGTGATGATAAAATGTACTGCAGCGAATTTGTTGCAAAAACTTTGATGTATGCATATCAAAACAATCACTTGTTTGATACCACGCATATCCAACAACTCGACTATTTTGCAGTAGATAATATTTACCTGAACAAAAATTGCCGGGAAATTCATCGCTTTAAATATTCCTCAAACTAACCGGAAGGCATTAATTTTGAAAAAAATCAACTAAAAAATATGAAAAAAATTCCTTTTTTATTTTTCGCCTGTAGCATTTTAGTATTGCTAACATCCTGTAATCAGAGTGACCCCGGAGAAGTAGCACAGCACTTTTTTCAAGCCTTGTATTCAAAAAATTTCCCGGAAGCAAAAAAATATGCAACTGTAGCCAGCGGCCAAATGATTGATATGGTCGCTACATTTAATAAAAACACGAAGGATAGTTCAAAACCTGCTATCAAAATTGTCGTGGACCAGGTAAAAGTAAACGGTAATACTGCAACAGCACGCGTGACTTCTACAAATAATAATAACTCTGTGATCGCAAGCCTGGTTAAAGAAAACAATGATTGGAAAGTTGCTTTTGATAAAAATTCAATCATGCATATGGGACAAGAACCTGGTAAAAACAAAAGCATGAATGATACCACACCATCAAAACCATAAATCAAAGAGAGAATTTTTGAAATGCTAATTATAAAAACTTTAAAAATTGAAATACGTTCTAATTGTAATCTACTGTTTGATTTTATCATGTGAAAGTTCACCAACTTTTTCCCATGCAGAAAATGCGCTCGATGCCGGGCGTGAATTTATTGATGGCTGCCTGCATGGTGATTTCCGGCAAGCCTCTTTTTATATGAAAAATGATGATGCAGATAAAGCCGCATTAGATGTGTTGAAAAAAAAATATTATACATTTTCTGAAGCAGAAAGAACACAGTTGGGACAAGCATCCATCATCATTTTACAGGACAGTACAGTAAATGATACCCTGCATCTTATCCAGTTCAGGAATTCGTATGACACCACACAAAAAATTATTTTAGTTTATTTAAATCAAGATGCCTGGCAAGTAAGTCAGCCCGCTGGTTTTTAAGAAATGCGGAATTAATTAATCGAATATTTTTAAAATAGAATTACATGAAATTAATTTTAATCGTTTTATTAAGCAGTGGCATTGGTGGAGTTTTGCGCTATGGCATTCAATCATGGATTGGCAAACCACAAAATTTTGTTTTCCCCCTGAGCACTTTTATTGTAAACGTTTCCGGCTGTTTATTGATTGGAATTTTCTTCGCCTTATCCCAAAAAGCAAATTTGCTTTCCCCTGAATGGCGGCTTGCTTTGCTCACCGGTTTTTGTGGCGGCTTTACAACTTTTTCCACTTTTGCTTTCGAGAATGTCGCACTACTTCGTTCCGGTGATTATGGAATATTTTTTATGTATATCATTGCAAGCGTTGTTCTGGGTATCGCTGCCGTGTTTGCAGGCAGTATGCTGGTAATGGTGTTGAGCAAATAAAATTTTCAAATACGTTTTTATTTCTGTACATAAATTTCTCCGTCCTTCATAACCATTTTTATATCACGAATCGCATGAATATTTTTTGAAGGATCCCCCTGTACAACAAGTATATCAGCCAATAGCCCCGCTCTAATACGGCCAACTATTTTATTTATTTGAAATACATCTGCATTCACAGATGTAGCGGAGCGCAATACGTCAATCGGCTGCATTCCATATTCCACCATCATTTCCATTTCGCGCGCATTATCTCCGTGGGGGAAAACGCCCACATCACCACCCATGCAAATAGTAACCCCTGATTGCAAAGCCGCAGTAAAACTTCTCCTTTTTCTTTGTACGGATTCAGGCTCCGGATCAATACCTTTTTTCCAACCGTGGTATTGCGCAATCGCATCTGTCGCAGCTAATGTGGGACAATAAGCAACATTATTTTTTTTCATTAAAGCAAAAATTTCCGGCGTGCCATAATCACCATGTTCAATTGTAGTAACGCCTGCAAGTGTGGCTCTGCGCATGCCTTCTTCTGTTACGGTATGAACTGCCACGATCCTTCCGCTGCTTTTCGCAACTTCTACAGAAATTTTTAATTCATCCAATGTAAATGTTGGTTCAGCTTCCTTATTTTTTCCCCAATAATAATCGCCATATAATTTAATCACATCAGCACCTTTGCCAATTTGTGTGCGCACTTCTTTGATCAATACATCTGTGCCGTCCGCTTCTGCTGCACCTTTTGGCACATCAATGTCATCGCTTAATTTTGGTTGATAACTTCCTGTTGCAACAATTGCCCTAGTGGCACAAAGCATGCGCGGCCCGGGAATAACTTTTTTTTCTATGGCTTCTTTTAATCCAACATCATCATACATAGAACCTTCAGTTCCCAAATCGCGAACTGTTGTAAAGCCAGCAAACAAAGTTGCTTTTGCATGGACTACAGCCCGGGCAACGCGCTCTGCACGGGATTCTTTTAAGACCTGGTCAGCCCAAACTGTTTCATTGTACGGATGCAAAAACAAATGACTATGACCTTCAATTAATCCTGGTAAAAGTGTACAACCTTTTAAGTCAATGATCTTTGCTGTATTATTTTCAATACTTGCACCAACGCTTTCAATTATATTATTTTTAACCAAAACCATCCAGCCTTCATGCATATGTCCACCATCAAAAACACGATCTGGTTTTAATAAATAATAAATATCCTTTTGTTGGGAAAATAAAAAACTACTGTACAATGCGGCAAAAATTAAAAGGGAAATTTTTTTACAGTTCATGATATTTTTTCGGTTTTAAAACAATTATTTGATATCAAAATCAACCACTACTTTTTTAGTTAACGGCCTGCTTTGGCAAGTCAAAATAAAACCTTCCTCTATCTCTTCCTGTTCCAAACCATAATGTACTTTCATCTCCACTTCTCCTTCCAGCAGTTTTGCTTTGCAAGTGCAACAAACGCCGCCCTTACACGCATACGGAAGATCTGCACCCTGGTCGAGTGCCGCATCCAAAATGGAATTATTATTTTCTTCTGACATATCAAAATCCATAAAGCGGCCATCAATTTTTACAGAAATATTGCTTGCAGAACCAGCAGCTTCCGGTTTTTTTATGACGGGTTTCTGAACAATGTTTTCACCCGGAGTAGTGAATAATTCAAAATGAATTTTTTTCTCATCAACTCCAATAGATTGCAAAAACTCTTTCACGCAAAACAACATTGTTTCCGGGCCACAAATAAAAAAATCATCTATCTTTTCATACCGAACGAGTTTTTCCAGGCTTTTTAATTTTTCAAAAGAAATGCGTCCATCATTTACTGGTGTTTCCGTTTTCTCACGGCTCAATAGAAATATCAAATTGAAACGGCTGAGGTATTTATTTTTTAAGCCTTCCAGCTCTTCAAAAAAGATGATGGATTGTTTGGTGCGGTTGCCATACACCAATGTAAATGTACTTAAAGGCTCTTCTTTTAAAATGGTTTTTAAAATGGAGATTACAGGCGTGATACCACTACCTGCAGCGAACGCTAAATAATTCTTTTTTTGTGCAGGATAAATTTGCGTAGAAAAAGTACCCGATGGCGGCATCACTTCGAGTATATCGCCGGCCTTTAAGTGTTCATTCGCAAAAGTGGAAAAGCGGCCATCCAAGGTTTTTTTTACCGCCACTTTCCATTCATTTTCATAAGGTGCGCTACAAAGCGAATATGTGCGGCGCAATTCTTCTCCATTAATGAAACTGCGGAAATTTAAATGTTGACCATGTGTATATGAAAATGATTTCCTCAATGTTTCCGGCACTTCCAGCGTGATGGAGACACAATCATTTGTTTCTTCCCTGATTTCTTTTATGGCGATTTTTTCAAAATGTAATGACATAATTGGTTTTTAAATATTCTTTTTTTGCAGGCCATTGATTAAAATGGACAACATATTTTCTTCGAGTTCCAGTGCAGAGATTTTATTCATGCTTCGATGCCAGGCTTCAATGCCACCGATTGCATGCAACATGATCAGCACTGCAGTGGCAGCATCAATCTTAGTAATTTGTCCCGCATCAATACCGCCCTGGATAATTTGAGCAAAACGTTTGCGGTAGGCGCGACGCTGTTCGCGAAATTGTGATAGGAACGGTTCCTGCATATACCGCCATTCGCGATCGCTGACATAAACAGTCTCAAAATTTTCAATCATCTGGCGAATATGAAAACGAATGAGCGATTCTGTTTTTTGTAAAGGCGTCGATTCAGATGCTTCTATATTTTGCATTTCTGTAAAAAAAACGCCGGCCACTTCAAAACATATTTCTTTGAGGATGGCCGATTTGGAATGAATATGATTGTACAGGCTCGATGCTTCTACGCCCACATCTTCCGCCAGGCCGCGCATACTTGCGGCCTTAAAGCCTTTTTGCCGAAAAAGCGAAGCAGCTGACCGCATAATAAGTTCTTTACGGCTCAATTCATTCGTTGCCCTGATCCTTGCCATATAGCAAAAATAAAAAACAAAGATGGTTTTATCGCCAAAGCTTCCTTCTTTCTGAAACGCAATGTTTTCTTTATGGCATAAAAATAATAGGTTTGCATCTTTTAAAAAATAGTATATGTCTTTAGTAGTTGTAGGTACAATGGCTTTTGATGCCATTGAAACACCTTTTGGAAAATCGGATAAGATCATCGGTGGTTCTGCCATGTATGTTGCTTATTCTGCCAATCACTTTTTGCATCC
>JBDTAN010000051.1:0-3593 GCA_039924585.1 Chitinophagaceae bacterium
CTGTCATTCGTTTGTAGAGCGCTGCAAAATAACCGGTCTTATTTCCGGTAGATTCACATTGTTGTACTATCGCGGACAAATCATTGATAATATCCTGGATATTGATTTGCATATTTTATTAATTTAAACCTATAAGGTTTTGAAAATCTTATAGGTTTTACATTTTTAAGGTGGATTAGGCCTTTACAAATTTCCCCTATTTTTACAGTATGAAACAAAAGAAATTTTCCTGGATAGTGTTAATCTTTCTTTTATATGGAAATTATACTTTTTCCCAACAACAAAAAATCATAAAACATGAAAATGTAGTTTACGGAATGGTTGCCGGTGCAGCATTACTCATGGATATTTACCAGCCCGAAAATTCAAATCACAAAGGCATTATTGTTATTCCAGGCAGCGCGTATGGATTTGTATACGATGATGTGTATGACCAGGAACAATTGAAAAATGATTATTTTTTAGATACAGCTTATCTTGGAAAATGGGCACAAATATTAAGCAACAAAGGCTATACGATTTTTGTGATCAATCATCGTTTCGCGCCGGCTTTTAAATATAATGCTATCATTGCAGATTGCAGGCGGGCTGTACGTTTCGTACGATTCAATGCAGAAAAATATTCCATCAATCCACTAAAGTTAGGTGCATTCGGCCATTCATCCGGAGCTTCACTGGCAGCGCTTTTAGGTGTATCGGATACGACCATAAAAAATTCGGTGAGTGATATAGATAAATTAAGTTCTAAAGTACAAGCCGTTGTTACTTTAGCTGCGCCATTTGATTTGTCAGATTTTAATAAAAGAGAAGATACTTCTATAGAAAATTCTTTTGATTTAAAAATGATTTTAAGTTTTATGGGCAGCCTTCCTGATATGCAGGCAGATACATTTATGCTTTCCGGCGAGTATGCATTTGCCTCTCCTATCGCACATGTAACCAAAGACGATGCGCCCATGATGATTTTTTATTCAGATAATGATCCATTAATTCCTCCCAGGCAAGCCAAGAATATGTATAATGAATTAATGAAAAATAATGTACCAGCGAAAATATTTATGTCACATGGTACAGGACATACACCACTGCCTGACATGAATGAAATTGATCAATGGTTTCAGAAATATTTGGAATAAAAAATGTTCCGGAAGAACATCTTGTGGGTAATAAAGATGTAGTCATTGAAAATAGCGTTCCAGCGGAACGCATTGTGCTCCACTGTCAGAAAAAAGGGTTTTGATTTTTTAATAAAAATGTTCGCAAAGAAACGATAGACCTATAATGGTTTGAAAATCTTATAGGTCTTAACAAAAAAATATTTTCAAATCAAAACTTTCTTTATTGTTACATTTGATACTCAGAAACCTGGTTTCTATTTACTGATTTAAACTAACTGCCAGTAATGAACTTCAATATTTATCAGCCATTTAATTTTTTTAAAACCACCACCATGAAAAAAATAATATTGGGTGTCGCTTCGATACTTTGCTTACAATCATTAAACGCCCAGGACGATAAAAGCGAATCATCAACCTACAATCCGCATCAACTTTTTACACAAAATTTCAACCCGCCAACCGGAACTGAGACCCGCTCTGTCAAAGGCGTTCCGGGACATGCATACTGGCAAAACAGCGCCAATTATTTGATACATGCAACGCTGAGTGAAAAAGACACTTCGGTTACCGGTGATGTAACTATTTCTTATACAAATAATAGCCCGGATGAATTGGATTATCTCTGGCTACAGGCAGAACAAAATCTTTTTAATCCTTCTTCCAGGTCTGCAGCCACGGCACTCTATCCCGCAGATAATTATAGTATGCCCGGCGGCGGTTATCAAATTAAAGATGTGACTGTCACTTACGGAGGAAAATCTTATACAGTGAAACCCACCATCACGGATACAAGAATGCAGGTGCGTTTGAATTCACCCCTGCATGCCAAAGGAGATAAAATTTCTATAAAAATAAATTATAGTTTTCTAATACCACTTAATGGAGCTGGAAGGTTTGGAAGGCAATACACAAAGAATGGAGTTGTTTACCAAATTGGCCAGTGGTATCCAAGGATGTGTGTGTATGACGATCAAGAGGGATGGGACATTTTACCTTATATGAATATGGGCGAATTTTATTGTGAGTATGGGGATTATGAATATTATATTACTGTGCCTGCAACGATGATCGTTTATGGTTCAGGTGATCTTCAAAATTCCAAAGAAGTATTGACCAGTGAAGAAATAAAAAGGCTTGAGACTGCTTCTAACAGCGATAAAACAATCACGATTGTTGGAGCAGATGATGTGATGAAACGTGCATCAAAAACAGGAGAACTTACCTGGCATTTTAGTATGAAAAATACACGGGATGTTGCCTGGGCTGCAGGTAATGCAATGATATGGGATGCAGCAAAAATAAATTTGCCGTCCGGGCGTAAAGCACTTGCTATGTCTTGTTATCCGGTGGAAAGTATGGGCGATTCTGCATGGGGAAGATCCACAGAATATTTAAAAGCTAGTATAGAAATTTATTCAAAAAACTTTTACGAATATCCCTGGAACAATGCAGTGAGCAGCGCTGGTATTACATCCGGCATGGAATATCCCGGGATGATATTTGATGAATATACAGAAACAAATGGTCGCTTATGGTTTTTGATCGCGCACGAGATCGGGCACGACTGGTATCCAATGATCGTCGGTAGTAATGAAAGAAGATATATGTGGCTGGATGAAGGTGTCAACACGTATATCAATTATATCGCCACGGATCTTTTTAATAATGGAGAATATGTAAATGATCCATCCTATTTTGATAAAACATTTTTTGCTTCCCGCGATTATACGCAGTTTATGAATTACAAAGATCCATTGATGACATTATCTGATGCAATGGATGAAGATCAGCATTACCAATTTTATGGCAAAACTGCTTATGGTTTAAATTTATTACGCACAGTTGTTGTCGGCAAAGAACGTTTTGATTTTGCTTTTAGAAAATATACAGAAGCCTGGGCATTTAAGCATCCCACTCCGTATGATTTATTTAATTGCATCAATAATGCTGCAGGCGAAGACCTGAACTGGTTTTGGAAAGAATGGTTTTTTACCACCTGGAAATTAGATCAGGCAATCACTTCCGTAAAATACACTGATAATGGAACTGCCATCACTATAGAAAGCAAAGGCAAAATGATCATGCCCGTTATTTTAAAAATTGTCCAGTCAAATGGCACAACAGAAACGGTGCAATTGCCCGTGGAGATATGGCAACATGGAAGCACCTGGACTTACACCTATCCATCAAAAAATAAATTGGAAAAAGTTATACTTGATCCCGACAATGTATTGCCGGATATGGATCGGAAAAATAATGAATGGAAGAAATAATTTCTCATAATTTTTTTGAATAATTAAAGAAATTGAACGCAGCCAAAATTTCTCAAAAACAACTTGTAAAAGTGATCACTGCTTCCTCTGTAGGCACGCTGATCGAGTGGTATGATATTTTTTTTTTGGAAGCCTGGCAACAATCATTTCTACTGAATTTTTTCCCAAAGAAAATCCGGCAGCTTCATTTCTTGCAACCCTG
>JBDTAN010000052.1:0-5840 GCA_039924585.1 Chitinophagaceae bacterium
TCCGGCACACTTACTATAAAAGGAGTTTCAAAAAGCATTAGTTTTCCCTACACAGTAAAAAAATTAAATGACGGATACATGTTTGAAGGTGACTTCTCTATCAATCGCAAAGATTTTGGTGTTGGCGGAAGTTTCACTACACTTAGCAATCGCGTGGATGTGCAACTGCGCGTGAAAGCAAAATAAGTACCAGTTTTATATAGGAATACTTGCTTTGCAAATATGTTCACCTATTTTTGCGCGGCACAAATTTGTCTTAAGCCAAACAGGTCTCGTAGTACAATGGATAGTATAAGGGTCTCCGAAGCCCTGGATTCAGGTTCGATTCCTGACGAGACCACTTCAAATATTTTATTATTGTTGCCCAAAAGAACCCAGGTTGCTGCTAAATATTTTTACAGCAATAGCAATTAATATCACGCCAAAAAATTTACGAATAGCCGTTAAACCGGATTTACCTAAAACGCGTTCGATCCATTTTAAAGATCGTAAAACAAGATAAACAACGACCAGGTTTATAAGAATACCAAGGAATATATTCAGTTCACTATAATTTGCTTTCAACGACATGATCGTCGTTAGTGTACCACTTCCCGCAATGATGGGAAAGGCAATGGGCACAACGCTTCCGCTCTTTGCATCCGTATCACCTTTGAATATTTCATGGCCCAAAACCATTTCCAGTCCGAGTAAAAAAATGACGATGGAACCACCAACGGCAAATGAATGGACATCCAGTCCAAGAATATTTAAAAAATCTTCTCCGACCCATAGAAATACCAGCATCAATGCGCCGGAAATAAGCGTTGCCTGCAGTGTGCGAATGCCACCCATTTTTTCTTTTAATGCAACGAGCAATGGCACAGAGCCAACAATATCAATCACGGCAAATAATGTGAATGTAACCGTAAGTAAAGCATTAAAAGAAAACTCCATTTTGCAAAGCTACTGCAAGCGAAGGAATTTATAAATAGCTTTTATCAAAACTTCATTCTTATTCCTGCCATACAATTAAATCCCATCGTGTTGAATCCGCGGACTTCTTCATATTGTTGATTCGTGATATTATTTAAATCGGCAAAGAGGGATATTTTTTCACGAATGGAATAATCAACATTCGCCTGTAATGTATAATAACCATTCAATTGAATAGTTGCACTTTGATAAACCGGTTCGAAAGAATGACTGGCCCATTTTATTCCTGCTGAGACTGCTAATTTTTTTGCAGCCTGTATGTTTACATTAAAATTTAAAACATGTTGCGGCCTCCTGTACAAATTAAAATAGGCCGTATCTTTTCCGGTAAAATCTGAATTCGTTTTTATTTTCCCATCAATAAAAGTGTAGTTGGCTGTAACACGTATATTTTTATTGATCACCTGGTTGAGCTCTGCTTCAAACCCTTTACCATCCTGCGTTCCGCCATTTAAATATTTTCCCGCATAAGTAATTGGATCAGTAAAAAATACAATGATTTTTTTTGTTTCCCTGCTAAAGCCTGTAAGTCTTGCAGTGGTTTTTATATTGGTAAATTGAATGCCCACTTCTGCATTTTGTGTTTGTTCCGGGTTCAGGTTTTTATTTCCATACTCGCCATAAAGCTGGTATAAAGATGGCACATGATAAGCTGAAGCAATATTGATAAATAATTTCCAGTGCGAATCAAAATCATACGATGGATTAAAACTGTAAGTTGAATTATAACCATAAATAGAATGATGATTTAAACGGCCACCAGCTTCAAGAGTTAATCGCGGAATTGTTTTTACAATTATGGAAGCATATATACTTTCCTGTGATGTTTTTGTGCTGTCTCCCAGGCCGGTTTCATAAGTCCCGAAATCACTGATGGAGAGATAGTGTTGTTTGGTAAAATTATAGCGGTAATCAAAACCTGCAACAAGATTTATTTTATTTGCAAGGGAAAAATTTCCGTATAATTCTGCAAAATTGGAATAGCCTTTATAGTCCGCATTTTGATACTTTATAAAAGATGGAATATCCGTAGAATCATCTGTATAAGCGCGTTCCACTTTATTTAAGCCATAATGAAAACGCAGGCTGCTTTGGCGAAAACTATATTTTAATTCAGCGCCAGCCTGTAAATTTTTATTATGTAATTTATAATCTTTGTCATCCTGGAATGCACTTCCATCAATATCTGCTTTATAAAAATTATACAATGAAAAAATGCGTAAAGAGAATTTTTTATTCCAGTCTTTTCCAATTGAAGCAATTATACTGTTTTGCGTAGATCCATCATGCTCATAATTGTTTTTTCCTGTTGAATCGCGGGCAGATGAAAAACCATCACTATGCATAAATGAATAACCCGCTGAATAGTTCCAATTATTAATATTTCCCTGTAAACCCGCGGCTGCATTGACTGTGCCGTAAGTTCCGCCACTCAATGTGCCATAGCCACTGATTTTATTCAGCTCATTTTTTTTAGTAATAAAATTAATAACACCTGCCACCGCATCGCTGCCATATAAAGTGGATTGAGCGCCTTTTAAAATTTCAATTCTTTCAATATTATTGGTATTAAAATAATTAATATCAAATTCGCTACTGATTCCCGAAGGGTCATACAAAGGAATGCCATCAAGAAGAATCAACGTATTTCCGGAAGATGCACCACGCATATAAATAGCCTGGTTGGTGCCCGGTGCATTGGTACTACCATTAACGATAATTCCTGTTTGCCTGTCTAAGATTTGTCCAATAGTTTGACTGCTGTTTTTCCAAAGTTCTTCCCGTGTGATTACGGTAACGACCTTTCCGGTTTCATGTTGTTTCTGTTCAAATTTATTGGCAGTTACAATTACTTCATCCAGCGTTTTTGAAGTAGTGTCTTGTTGTGCTGTTGCCTTTATTGTGAAAAGGGTAAACAGGATTAGCAGATTTTTTTTGTTGTTCATCTTTCGTTGTTTTAAATAATTTCGAATGATGAACTTTCGATAACTGAAATAAGTAGAAATGAAAACTTCCGTGCAGGTTTTAAAGCAAAGATTTTTTCATCTCCGGCTTTTCACCCGAAAGCTCAGCGATTAATTGGTAGTACTGGCAGGTCTTCTGGCTCGCGTTCTTTGCACCTTCCCATCCAAGAATCTTATGGACAGTGGTTTTTAGACAAATACCTTTTTTTGTAAAAGGCCGCTTTACAGCTACGGGGATAGCGCCGGAATTAACCGGACTTCCCTTTTAACCCCATTAGCGGGGACCAAAACTTTGGCAAAAATAAGTGGGGAAATTGAAAGCCGAAACATTTATTTTTTTATTCGCCCAGCCAGGAAGTCAAAATTGTTTTTTGTAATGAACCGGGATTATCCATTTTAATTATAGAGAATTTTTCTGTCGGCGTATTATTTTTTGTAACTGCATTTTGCTTATCAACTTTTAAACCTCCATAAGAAAGATATTTATCGTAGTCCATTTCTTTCGTTGTATACACATATTCAAATATTTCTGTCAAAGGAATTCCTGCAACTTCTTCACATGTTTGCTGAAACTCGGCATCTGTAAAACCTCTTTGTTGTTCTTTATAATATTTCCAGTACAAAGTGCGCATTACATCATCCAATGATTTTTTATTTTGCGTAGCGTTCCTGATTGCAAAGTCCAGCATCAATCCTACAATGGGCCCTTTTTCATAATAGGAAATCGTTTTTCCTTTTTCTGTTCCCTGTGTACCAAATGGCCCGTCTGACCAGGTTGCATAACTGGATTGTTGTAAAGACTGATACATCCTTCCGGGATTATTTTGAACAGTATTTAAGTTGGAAGAAAAATCTGATAATATTGTGTTCATATCAGAAAGACCGGCTCTTTTCACAGTCATATATTCATAATAAACAGTCAAGCCTTCATTTACCCAAAGCAAATTTGTTTTACTTCCTTTATCATAATCAAAAGGGCCGAGTTCAAACGCACGTATCCTTTTGACATTATAATTGTGAAAATATTCATGCGCAATAAAATTCATTACGGTATTCATAGCACCCGGTTTATCAAGACCACTTCCATTGAAACTTTCGGTGGAATTATTTAAATGTTCAATACCGCCTCTGCCCGGTCCAATGCCAATAAAAGTGTATTCTTTATAAGGAATATCACCTATAATATCCGTTGCAGCTTTCACTACTTTCTGCAGATTATTCATAAAAAGAATACTGTCAAAATTGCCCATTTCATACCCAATAAACCGGTGATTAATACCTTTCACTTTGAATGCAGGAAGCTCTTTCAGGTTGCCAATTAAAATGGGGCAGTCATATAATATGTCAAAATCTGTAGCAGAAAATTCATTGGCTTTGCCGGCAACAGGATCTAATCCTGTTGCAATATTTTTCCATGCTTCATTTTTTAAAACTGTCACAGTTACTGGCAATTTAATTTCATCTTTAATATATAGAAATGTATTTTCAGGAATAATATATGCATGTGCACTGTCCACATAACTGTTCGCAACAAACTGCCTGCTGGTCATTATAGAATAACTAATATTAAAAGATTTGTTTTTGATGGATGTAATGAACCAGGTATTATCATTCATTTTTTCAACCTTAATTTCTTTGCCATTATTATTAGTTCCTTTCATATTTACAACATCTTTTGAATAGCCCATCAACTGGTAATAACCGGGCATCCAGTTGGGCATTTTAAAATATATTGTATCCTTGTTCCACCCGCTGCAATTGAGTGCTATATTATAAGAATGTGAAGTTGGTTGCGGAAAAGAAATAGTATAATGTAAAACAGGATTTCCTTTCTTCGCAAAAGCGGGAGCTGATATTACAAATAATAATATTAGAAAAAAGGGCGTGTAAATAAGAACACGAAAGCGTTTTAGAGAAAAATTACTTTTGTAATCACTTACGGTTTCATTGAATAACATATGATTAAGGGTTGAAGAGTTACGCATAGTGAATTATTTATTGGAATGAAAAATAAGTTGCCGGGTATATAAAAAAATCAAATCTTTTTTGGAAACCAAAATTAACAAAACATAACCTAAAACTATTGCCGTTTATGTAATTGCTCTTTGAGGTTAATATTGTAAAATTTCATTGCGTAAATTAATGAGTAGTGAATCCATACTTTCAGAATGTGATATATTTTTTGCCATTTATAATTTCCCAACTTCACTTTCATAATTTATGCATTTATTTGTAAACGCATAACTGCAACAGCCCATGGAAGCAAAACAAAAATTGTCCCGTTTCGATTTTACCATGATCGTGGTCGGCCTCGTGATCGGCATGGGAATTTTTAAAACTGCTGCCACTTCAGCAAAGGCATCTTTGGATCCATCTATGTTTTTTATTGCCTGGGTATTAGGTGGCTTTATTGCTTTATGCGGAGCATTAACCTACGCGGAAATCGGTTCGCGCTATCCCGTTGTGGGCGGCTATTTCAGGATATTTGCCTACGCTTATCATCCATCTATTGCATTTTCTATCAACTGTATTATTCTCATATCAAACGCTGCATCATTAAGTGCAGTTGCTTTGATTGGCTCTGAATATATCAACAACATTTTCTTTGGCGCAAGCGCGACTGGCAATACGCAGATTTACATTTCTATTTTTGCCATCATCCTTTTTTATGGGGTAAATTTATTGGGATTAAAAGTCAGCGCGCGGACACAGAATGTTTTAATGATCATAAAAATATTAATGCTGCTTGTATTGATCAGCGCGATATTTATCCCATCCGCACATTATGTTGGAAAGCCTTTTGTGCCGGCAACTTCGATTCAGTTTATGGATTGGATCAAAGCGCTCGGCGTTGCATTGATTGCTGTTTCATTCACCTATGGTGGTTACCAGCAGACCATT
>JBDTAN010000053.1:0-3023 GCA_039924585.1 Chitinophagaceae bacterium
TGTGGGTAATGGTTCCGGCGATGCATGATCTGCATTTTATCCAAAACTTTTTCTACACGTTCTTTACGCTCATCACCTTTTACGCCGAGGTAAATGAGTGGTAATTCTACATTTTCAAAAACAGTTAATTCATCAATTAAATTGAAACTCTGGAAAACAAAACCAATATTTCGTTTGCGCAAATCGGCTCTTTTTCTTTCATTGAAATGTGCCACTTCAATACCATTGAATAAAAAGCTTCCGCTATCCGGATCATCCAGTAAACCCAGTATATTTAAAAGTGTTGATTTTCCGCAACCTGATGGACCCATCACGGCAATAAATTCTCCGTCATTTACTGTAAAGGTTAATTTATTCAATGCAACTGTTTCAACTTCTTCTGTGCGGTAAACTTTTTCCAGGTCTTTGATTTTTATCATGTGATTGTGTTTAGAATTTGATTGATTAGATATTATTTATTCTGGTAAGAAAAGGGCAATATTGATTTACCGCTTTGGGTGTTTCCATTTTATTTTCCTTTTTTAATGAACATGTTTTAGGACAGTTTCCATTTTTATTACTATATATAAATAATGCCGTAATACATAAACTGAATAAAATAAGTATTGAGATTTTCATATTGCAATTGTTTAAAAAGCTGTGAGCTGTCAGCTATGAGCCGTGAGTTTTGAGCGCTTTAATTTGTTCGAAATTTTTATTATATTTATTAACTGTATTCATTTTTTAAATTCTCTTTTATGAGAAATTTTCAATCGCTTTCAATCTGGCAACGTAGTCATCTGCTTGCATTGGAAACTTATTTAATAACCAAAAAATTTCCCAAAGAAGAACTTTTTGGTTTATCCAGTCAAATGCGCCGATCTGCGTCTTCTGTACCCACCAACATTGCTGAAGGATGTGGTCATCAATCAAATGCACAACTTTCAAAATTTTTACATATTGCACTCGGCTCTATCTCAGATCTTCATTATCAATTCATTTTATGCAAAGATCTTCATTATATTTCCGAACCACTTTTCAATAAATTAGAAACTGAAACCATTGAAATTCGTAAAATGATATTCGCATATTTAAATAAATTATAGTTGATCTAGCAATTATCATTTTTCCGCTCACTGCTCAAAGCTCAAAGCTGACAGCACAGCTTTACGGCTCCTTCAACACCAACTCATCCATATCCCCATAATTTTCATAACTGCTCGTAACTACTTTATCGCCAGGTTTCAAACCGGATAGAATTTCATAGTAATCCGGGTTTTGCCTGCCTAATTGTATATCTGTTTTATATGCTTTTGTTCCATCTTTTGATACTTTAAAAATCCAGTTACCGCCGGTTTTTTCATAAAATCCACCTCTTGGTAAAAGCAATGCTTGTGTTTCATCACTCAATGCCAAACGTATCTGTAAATTTTGACCACGGCGAATCCCTGAAGGTATCTTGCCGGTAAATTCCATATCTACCTGGAACGTTCCATTTGCAACTTGTGTGTACACTTTTTTTATCTGTAATTGATAGGTGGAATCTGCAAAAGTAAAATCACCTTTCAGACCGGTATAGATTCTTGAAATATAGTGTTCATCAATGTTTACACGCACTTTAAAACCATCCAGCACATCTATCTGGCCCAAACGTTCTCCTTTATTTTTGGACTGGCCAATTTCGGCATCCATTGAAGTGAGTTGCCCGTCCACTGGTGCACGTACAACCAGGTCACCCACTTTTTGACGCATCACATTCAATGCGTTTTGAGAACCTTCAAATGATTGGCGGGATTGCGTTAATTGTTGTTCTGTGGATACAGAATCCTGTTGCAATATTTTATCAGAAAGCTTTTTCTTTTGTAAATAATAATTATAATCATTCAATGCTTTTTGATATTCCTGAGAACCGATCGCTTTTTGATCATATAATTTTTTATCCAGGTTATACACACGCGCAGCTTCTTTCAATTCACTTTCGATATCTGTCATTTGGTTTAACTTACCAACAGTATTTTGTTGTGCTGCATTTTTTGAAATTTGCATTTGCGTAAGCAGGTTATACACGTTTGTTTGTTGTGTTACAAGACCGAGTTGTAAATCTGTATTGGATAAACGAAGAATGGGTTGTCCCTTTTTCATTACTGCACCATCATCCACAAATTTCTCTTCCACTCTCCCTCCTTCAATCGCATCGAGGTAAATAGTTGTTTGTTGTAAAACAATTCCATTCACCGGTATAAATTCCTGGAAGGTTCCTTTTTTAATTTCACTAATGGTTATCCGTTCTGTATCCACGTTTAGTTTGCTGCTGCCAGAAGTATAATAATAACTCGCGGCTATAAGAATCACTAAAAGTGCAATACCCGAGATCGTTAAGATCTTTTTCTTATTCCACTTACTTTTTTTTATAACCCTGTCCATACTTTCTATTTAATTAAGGCAAAATTTTACCTGGATTTAAAAGACTAATCAACAAATTCATGCCATTGTTTAAATGCTTGCTTTTCAGTCTATTTTTCATTTCAAGAGTTTACAAAGTGTACGGTAACGATACAATTCGCGTGCGCAAATGATACAATACATCGGTCGTTATGTTTTATAAAAAACGTCTTGATCTTACAGCATGTCTTTTATTCTTTTGAATATTCCATAAGTCTGCTGCGCAAAATTGTTTGGTCATTGGCCTGTTGAAATGGAAAGCAATTGTTTCTTTCACTTCAGAAGTAAGTTGGTTGATCTCATTTGCATTTAAGTTAGCAAGAACGGAGAAGTTTGTTTTGAATTTCATGATAGTCTTTTTATTTTTTTTAAAATTTGATGATTGCTAATACGTGGCTTTCAACATTTTGTTACAGGTCTTTTTAATTTAATTTTTTTGTTATTTACCTGTTTGATTTGTATTATTCAAACACGTGCCAAACGCAGAACCCTTATCAGTAAAGGGTTTCATCAATTTTGTAATTTTTAAAGTGTTCGGATTTGATACAGGTATTGTACGGATTTGTATCGTAGAGAAACAACATGTTGTGTCTCATCAAAAC
>JBDTAN010000054.1:0-2582 GCA_039924585.1 Chitinophagaceae bacterium
GTCTGTATTGTCAATCAACACACCATCGCCACCGCCAATGGGCAACTTATAGGTTTTGTGATTGATTTTATTATTTTCCATATTCGGCGTAGCCACATCATATAAAATAAAATTTTTATCGGTAGAAATGCCCAAAGGACTTACACGACCGAGTTTCCAAAGCATTTCGGGCGAAAGATTATTTTGAGCAAATGTGAAGATGCCACTCAAAACTGTAAATAGCAGGAGACTTATTTTTTTTACCATTATTGAAGTTTTAATTTTTAGAATTTTATTTTTTTATAAAAATGTATGGATCATAATCCAGGAATTCATTTACCCTGAGTTCTACAGAAATCACTTTATTATTGTCTATTTTAAATTGAATGGGTAAAATGCCAAAATCAATATTGCTGTAAGTTAGTAGCCATTCATCATTATCCATATATTGCAGTTTTGCAGTGAGATCAAAGGTATTGTTCATTTTAATTTCCAGGCTATTTCCCTTTTCTGTAATCTCAATTGGTCCATATAAAGTATTATCATAAATACCAGTGTAGGCGCTTAATGGCAATGCAGGTTTTACACCTTTTACACGGGCTTGTAAAGCCTTTACGTCGGCTACACTTTGTACAAAGTCAGGCATGGAGGCAGCCAGATCTTCTTTGCTGTGATTTTTATACGGAACATTTAAATAGGCATCTAATATTTGATAACGCAGATCTTCAAAAAATCCCTGGTTATCCTGGTTGGTGAGAATGACAATAGCTAAATTTTCTTCAGGTACAAAGCAGGTATTTGTTACAAAACCCATGGCACCACCAGTATGCCAAAAGACTTGTTTGCCAGCATAATCTGTTTCAAAAATGCCCATTCCATAACCTGTAAAATGTGTGGGAGAACGGGATGATTTTCTACTGGAAATAATAGTTTGCATATCGCGTGTGCGCTGAAGAGCTCGCCAGGGAACGATTTGCTTGCCATTATATTTTCCTGAATCCAGTTGCATAGTTAGCCATTTCGCCATATCTTTAATATTGCTCACGATGCTGCCGGCAGGCGCAAGATTATCTACGCGGTCATAGGGCAATTCTGTAACTTTTCCCGTGTATAAATTTGTATATGGTTTCGAAGCATTATCCATGTTTCCCATATTCAGGCCGAGTGCATGTGTATTGTCCATGCCTAGTGGTAAAAAAATACTATCATAAATATATACTGCCCAGGGTTTCCCTGTTACAACAGGAATAATTTCTCCTGCAGTCAGAAAACAACTATTACAATAACCAAATGATTGTCGAAAATTTTGAGAAGGTTTCAACAACTTCATCCTATTCATGATTTGTGCAGAAGAAAGTTTGCTATCCCAAAAAATAAAATCTCCCTGGAAAGTACGTGTTCCCAGGTGATGGCTGAGCATATCCCGGATTGTTACTAACTGTGAAGTCAATGTATCATACACTGAATATCCCGAAAAATATTTAGTGATTTTATCATCAAGGGATATTTTTTTATTGTATTCAAGTTGGGCAAGTGCTGTTGCAGTAAATAATTTACTGTTGCTGGCAATCATAAACAACGTGTTTTCATCAACCGGTTCTTTTGTTTGGAGGTCACGAACTCCATAGCCTTTCATAAGAACGGTTTTGCCATCTTTGATCACAGCGATAGCGAGACCCGGAATGGCCCAGTCTTTCATACCTTCATGAATGTAATTTTCTAAACTGTCTTTTATAAAAGAAGGTGTTTGTGCTTTTGTAAAGAAAGCGATAAAAAAGAGCGGTAAAATGACCAGGCAAATTTTCTTCATAAAATAATTGAAGCGGAAAGTTAAGTAAATCAAATTAAATTGAAGTGTATTGAATGTGTTGCAATAAAAAATGCCGCTTTTTCACAGCGGCATTTTTTATTCATTATGAAATTATTCAGATTTCAAATACTGCGTAGATGCATAGCCTTCTACACCTTCATCTGTGCGAATCAGCCACCATTGATCATTCGTTTTACTCATCAATGAAACCATTTCATTGTGCGCAGCTTTCCCCAGAATAGGCTGGTCTGTGCCCGGTCCCTTGCGAATGTTCAAATTTGAACTTTCGGTAGCAACTTTTAATTTGGAGCCCTCGACGATACCTGAAACGTTCACGTTTAAGATCAGGTCCCCGGCACGAAAATCGGGGTCGATCTGGCCATAAATGGACCATAACTGATCTTTTACTGCACCTGATGGCGCATTGCCATCGATGTATAAAACACCATCTTGTTCGCGTACCTGTAAATCTGTAACGCCCGCAGCGGTAGCCGCGTCTGTGAGTTGTTTGTATTTATCCTGTAATGCCATCTTTAATTTGTTTTATTTAATAACTAAATTGTTTTGAATTTTTTTCGGCTTCATTGAGTTCAATGTCATCATAAGCTTTGGTAATTCAGATTTTTTAATTTCTCCATTTAATGTGATTACACCATCAGCTATTGTTGCTTTTACACCACTGAAATCTTTGGTAGCGTCCATGACCATTTTAGTGAGCGCATCATCTGGTGAAATAGTTACAACAGGAGCGGGTGGTGGCGGTGGAGCTGCAATGGTAGCCTGGTCATCAACA
>JBDTAN010000055.1:0-7862 GCA_039924585.1 Chitinophagaceae bacterium
ATAGCATTTTATCCTCACCCGGGCAAATATCATCGCGTTTTACATATAATTGAATAATGCCTTTGGAGTCCTGGATTTTTATAAAAAAAACTTTCCCTTTATCATTCAGGCTGAGTATGCGGCCCGCCACGCAAACGTTTGAAAATTCTTCTTTGTTTTCTTCTGAAAATCCACTTTTTATTGCTGTAGAAAAATGGGAAACAGGATAAAGCGCCGCCGGATAAGGATCTATGCCCAATGAATTTAATTCTTTCAATTTTTCCCTGCGGATAATTTCCTGTTCGGATAAATGCTGTGCCATAGATAAACATTAAAATGGCTGCAAATATACGTTGCAAAAAAAGCTTTTTAGTAATGCCCTTTTAAAGATGAAACAAAAAAAGAGTTGCAACACTGCAACTCAGAAATAATTAGGACAAATATTTTAAAATTTATTTTGCTGCACTTACCAAAGTTTGCGGAGGTGCAATTTTCACCAAACTTTCCCGCGCAATAATTGGTTCAGGCAAAAGTGGTTTTGCAATAGGCCAGTCGAAACGAGCCTGCATAATGGAAGAACTTGTTGCATACCATTTATCGTTACTGTAACCAAAGAAACAAGTACCACCTTTGATCGCATTGATAATTGTTTTACTCATTCCAAAAGGAACTGCAGGGCAACCATAACTTCTACCCATTTGTGTGCCTTCATCTGCCCTTTCTCCACCTACATAATCACTGCCATGCATTACGATATCGCGCTGGCGCACTTTATCGTTAATACCTTTTTCAAAACCATCTAAATGCAGGCTATAACCGGCTTTCCCAATATACGTATCAGCAGTTACCATAAAGCCAAGAGAACTTTTATGTGAGTCTTCACTATTGGAAAAACTGGTGGCATATTCGCCGCCGGAATTTTTGCCGTGCGATACGTATGTATTATATAAAACTTTTTCATGATCCAAGTCCAGGATATATAATCTTTTCTGAGAACTGCTTTGTGAATAATCACAAATAGTAAGAATACCTTCCCGGCGAATCTTGTTTTTACTTACTAAATATTCATATCCTTTAAGACCGGCAAAAAACACAGATTTTTTCAATCCAATTTTTTCCAGGTTCATTGTGGCAAAAAGAGAATCAACCACCTGGCGGACTGTCACTGATTCATCCGAATATGAGGAGGATAAAAGAGAAGGCAAGTTTTCACCGCCGCCATTTAAGGATTCAGTTGTAGTAGCCGTGCCGGGAGACCACGAGGTTAAGGTTAAAAGGCAGACACTACTAATTATTAATAATTTTTTCATTACATCTTTATTTTATGGATATTGGGGGAAAGTCTAAAAAAAACGCATGCATTTCGCAATTATTGTTACTTAAACGGTTGCAAAGGTAAAAAGGATGAAAAAGGGGAAAACGCTTTTCACGTTAAAATAAAGTAGTATAAGACATGACAATCAAATACTGCATGTATAACACTATAAATCAGTATTTTAGATATATTTTAAATTAATTAATTGATTTTTTTTGTATGTTCTATAACAAAATTGGCCGGATGAAAATCCAGCCAATTTTTTTCTTCTTTAATCTATTTTTAATAACCGGGATTTTGAACCAGGTTACTATTTACTTCTATTTCTCTTTGTGGAATAGGCAAAACAAGTTTATTATCTGTGTATGGTAAGCCGCTTACATCCATTTGCAGGCGCTTCAAAGTCCATAAACGATCGCCTTCAAAACCGAGTTCGCGCATACGTTCAGCTACAAAATCATCGCCGGTAACGCTGCCAAGAGAAGTTGCACCTGAACGCAGTCTGACTGTATTAATATCAATTAAAGGATCCACACCCCCGATTGGTGTGCCACCATTGCGAAGATTCGCTTCACCTCTTGTGAGGTACATTTCAGCAAGCCTGATTACAGGAATGGCTTTATAGAAATCAGCCCATTTTAATGTATATTTTCCCCCTAAGCCACCTATACTGGAACCACTTTGTGTATAGGTTTTCCGGAAATCTCCATTGCCAAAAAAGGATTTATATCCCGGATCAACCTGTGCATCTCCCCTGCCTTGGGGTGTGGGCGAATAAAAAGTAGTAAGGCCATTATTAGAAGTGCCCGCGTTACTTTGAGCTGTTTGCTGAATAGCAAATACATCTTCTTGTGAATTGCTCACATTATTAAATTCCTGGTTATAAGTTGAAACCAGGTTGTATTTTCCTGAACTGATCACATCATTTGCCATTGTTGCAGCATTTACATAGTCACCCATTTGCAAATAAACGCGGGATAGAAATGCTTTCGCTGCATATTGATCCGCACGGTTATTATCTTGTGAAGTAGGCAATTTAGCCGCAGCATCTGTCAGATCTTTTAATACCTGTGCATATACATCACCCACTGAAGCCCTGGACACCAAAGCATTCGTTGGGTCATATACATATTTAGGAGGATCCAATACGATTGGTACACCCGGGTTTGAAGCTGTATTTCCGGCGCTGTAAGGCAAACCATATAATTGAACCATTTCAAATAAAGCTACACCACGCATAAATTCAGCTTCACCGGTGATAGCATCCTGCTCTGAAGCATCGATCAGGTTGATCTTGCTCAATACGGTATTACTGAGGTTAAGAACCAGGTACATATTACTCCAAATCCCAGCTGGTATTGAATTTTGCTTGTCTTGGTTTTTGTTATAAATATCTTTATAATTGGTAAATGTTCCCACAAAATCTACCTGGTTTGCATCTGCAAGCAGATCTGGAATAAAAATTAGTTGTTCTCCAAAACCATTTGCATTTTGCATCAGGGAATATTCTCCAAATAAAAGTGCTTTCACATCATCTGCCGTTGTAATTTGATCGGGCGTAATATTTTGTTGCGGTATTACATCCAGTTTTTTATTACAATTACTAAGCGCAAACATTGTAACAAAAAGGATGGCCGTATATTTTATCTTTTTCATTTTACTTTTTTTAATTTTTACGATTCACTTAAAATTTTACATTCAAGCCTACGGTAATTGTTTTTGCCTGCGGAATGGTATAGAAATCCTGTCCGCCACCAATGTTGCCAAACGTTTGGGTATTCACTTCCGGATCACCCGGATATTTGGTACGTGTCCATAAATTCACACCGGCAACATATAGCCTGGCGGAACTTATATGCCAAGAATCCATCATGGATTTCGGAAGGTTGTATCCCAATGAAACATTTTTCAGGCGTATATATGAACCATCATATAAAAACCTGGATGAATTTTGATAACCTGAACCGTAGAAATAACCTGCACGTGGTGTATTGGTCACATCGCCGGGACCGGTCCATGCATTCATTTCTTCAATAGTTTGATTATCAAAACCATTAAAGAATCCACCATTCATATATACACCTCCAGCGTTGTATATTTTATTACCACTAACAAAAGTGAAAAATGCACTCAGATCAAACCCTTTATAAGAGAAAGTATTTGTAAAGCCCCCGGTGAAATCAGGATTTGATTTCCCTAACACAACGAGTGCAGCCTGGCCATAATCAGATGTTGATTTTCCATCCGTACCAAGGTATAATGCATCGCCTGTTTGTGGGTCAACGCCTAAAAATTGCTGACCATAAAATACACCAATTGGCTGGCCGGCAATTGCCCTTTGTGTAAGCCCAAAACCACCTTCAATAACCTGGCCTTGTATGTCTAATACTTTATTTTTGTTGAAGCCAATATTGAAATTTGTATTCCATTTAAAAGCGCCATCAATATTTGTTGAGTTCAGCGTTATCTCATATCCTTCATTTTCCATAGAACCCAGGTTTTTTAAATAACTGGAATAACCGGTCGTAGAAGGAACATTAACATTCAGTAAAAGGTCAGTGGTCATTTTTTTATAATAATCCAATTCACCCGTGATCCTATTATTCAGTATGCCAAAATCAAGACCTATATCAGTTTGCTTTGTTTTTTCCCATTGCAGATCAGGATTAGCTAATGATACAGGAATATAACCGGGCAAATTTGGATAATTTGAAACGCCATATAATGCCAGGTAACTTCCTTCGCCAATTTCTGCATTACCTGTCTGTCCCCAGCTTGCACGAAGTTTAAGAAAGCTTATGAACTTATTGTTTTGTAAAAACTTTTCCTGCGAAATGATCCAACCGGCAGACATAGCAGGAAAATAACCATAGCGATTGTTCGGGCCGAAACGGGAAGAGGCGTCTGCACGAATACTGGCAGATAACAAATACTTATTATTAAAAGTATAATTTGCCCGCAGGAAATAGGAAAGGAATGTATAACGGGCGCCTGTAGAATTTGCAAAAGTGATCTGAGTAGTTCCACTGAGATTTTTAATGGCATCAGAAGGAATATTTTCCCCAAAAGACTGGGCATTTTTACTGTCATTTTGAAGATAACTTGTACCCAAAACCGCATTCAATTTATTTTTATCACCCAGATTTGGAGTAAAAGTAAAATAATTGTTCAAGTTCAGGCTGGCACTTTGTGAGATAATAAGATTTGCCTTGCCAACACCGCCACCGTCAATTGTTTCTTTTCCCTGGAATGCATCTTCGTTCAGGTTCAAAATGTCTGCACCAATTTCTGAGCGGAAAGCTAATGATGGAAGAAAATTATAATTCAGATAGGCATTGCCCAAAGTGTGGAAAGTTACCTGGATATCTGAATTAAACTGCGCATCAAAAAGACTGTTAGAATACAATGTATTGCTATTTAAGGCACCCGTTTTTGGATCATATAATGGAGAAATTGGTAATTGTGCAACCAACTGTCCTGGTGTAGAAAATGCATTATCCGTAGTTACCCGGTTTAATTGTGAGCGGTCAACAGCGATATTAACGCCAAAAGATAATTTATCAGTTGCGGTATGATCGATATTGAGCCTGCCCCCGTAGCGGTAAAAGCGATTATCAATCACTATCGCATCTTGTTTATTATAAAATCCAGATACATAAAATTTGGTTTTTTCATCTCCGCCGGAGGCGGATACATCCACCTGGTGTGTCAATGCATCTTTATTATATAAAAGATTTTGCCAGTCTGTATTTACAGCCCCTTTTTTCCAGTCAGTGCCTAAAGAAAAAACATCCAGGATATTAGATTCATAAAAGTTTTTATAATCTGCAATAGCTGTATTTACATCAGTATACCCGCTGATACCATTATTAAAATCGTATGTGCCATCACTTTTAGCGGCGAGTTCGATCAAGTTTACATATTGCTGTGCATTTAAAAATTTCCATTTCCGTGCGGGATTACTCCAGCTATTAAAAGCATTCACTTCAAAGGTTGTTTTTTGATTATTACGGCCTTTTTTGGTCGTGATCAATACAACGCCATTGGCAGCACGTGCACCATAAATAGCTGCTGCCGAGGCATCTTTTAATATTTCTACGGATTCAATATCATTTGGATTAATATCTGCTAATGGATTCGTAGGATCATTATTTGGATCAGACTGACTTGAAGAACTTACCGGCAATCCATCAATTACATATAAAGGCTGGCTGCTTGCGGATATTGAAGAAGTACCACGAATACTAACTTTTATACCTTGTCCGAGTTTACCACTACCGGATTCAATAACAACCCCGGCTGCTTTACCCTGTAACGCCGACTCAAAACTCGGTGCCTGCACATTTTGAATGTCTTTAGACCCGACTTTGGAAATGGAACCTGTTACATCTTTTTTGAGGGCTTTACCATAACCCACAACGATTACTTCGTTCAACGTTTTTTCGGTACTGCTTAATGAAACCTGCATATTATCAGATGCGGGTAATTCTAATTCTGTAAATCCAACAAAAGTAAATACAAGTATTTGCGGACCATCCGGCACTTGTATTTTAAAAACACCCTTTTTATCTGTTTGGGTAAGAATGTCTTTCCCTTTTACAGAAACAGTGACACCGGAAAGGGAACTGTTATCCTTGCTGTCTGTAACAGTGCCGGAAATGATACTTCCACTCTGTGCCCAGGACGTGGTGGTGACCAGCCATAAGCAGGTAATGAGGCTAATGATTCTTTTCATAAAATTGATTTTGTCTGTGAATGAATAGGCCGGAACTTTAAAAAATTTCCCGGTCGGTTGACTCCGTGAAATAAAAGCTTACTAATATTGAAGACAATATTTTAAAAAAAAACGTTGTTTCAATTTTTTGCCGTTCATCAAAAATTTACATTTCCATTACATTTAAATAAAGTTCATTACTCGTAAAAAAAAACTTTCGTGTTGAAGGTGAAAGATTTTTGCTATGTATTTTTTATTCAATTAATGTGTAATAAAGATTTTTTTATCTACCGGCTTTTCTCCGTAAAAGTGCATATAATAAATACCTGATGCTACATTCGGAATGATCAATTGCAGGCTACCCGTTATCCCTTTAAGTGATTGATTTAATATTTTTCTCCCGGTGAAATCAAAAATACTTACTGCATCAAAATTATCATTGACAACAACATTTAAAATATTATTTGTGACAATAGTTGGATATACATAGGTTTGGTCAGAGGGATGGAATACAACAGTTACAATAGATGAATAAATAACAGTACCATCATTATTTTTCATTGCCAGCCGGTAATATATGATCCCTGAATCCAGCGGATTGTCTTCGTAGGAATAAGAATTATTTGCCTGGTTATTATGCGGAGCGATTTTAGCCAGGTTGGAAAAATGAATCGCATCCTGGCTATTTTCCAGCTCGAAAGAATCGACATTTATTTCAGCGGATGTTTCCCATTTTAAAATTACAGAACTGCGGAATGTATTCGCTGAAAATGACAATAAATTTGCATGCAAAACTGGTTCTGCTTCTACCTGATACACTTGCCCATTAATAGATGTAACATACAATTCCCCGTTTTCATCTTCACCAATAGAAGAAATATTGCCCGGTATGCCTTCATCCTGCAGAGAGATATCCCATCCGCCAATGCCATTGGGTTTTATCAGCCAGGCATGTGGTACAATAAAATCTGCACAAAAATAATAGCCATCTAATTGCGGGTATAAACTACCACGATAAACAAATCCGCCAATTATAGATTTTCCGCCATCCGGATCATCATGCCTGTATTGAAAAATGGGAAATTTATAATTTGACATATTACCACATCCATCTAAATTATAGGGTGCATCGGCTTCATAACAATGCCAGCCGTAATTTGAACCCCTCACGTCTTCCAACTTACCATAATCTACTTCTTCAATTGAATCCTGGCCAACATCCGCGATCCACATATCACCTGTTTCTCTATCAAAACTCCATCTCCAGGGATTCCGGAAACCCATCGCAAAAACTTCCGGCAAATAATCCGGATCATTTACAAAAGGATTATCAGCCGGTATTTTATAATAAGGTGGTGTATTAAAATCATCCACATTTATTCTCAGAATTTTTCCAAAAAAAGATTGCTTGTTTTGCGCATTATTATAGTAATCACCGGGACTACCACCATCACCAGTTGAAATATATAAATTTCCGTCTTTACCAAAATGCATATCACTTCCGTTATGATTCGGAGAGCCATCCGGCTTGGGTTCGGAGAATAAAACCACCTCAGAATTTACGTCCGCAGAATCCGGGTCTGTACTGCTTACTTTCCATCTTGATATGGTTATATTCCCATTGAGTGCATTATAATAAGTGAAAAAATATCCATTATTTTTAAAGTCAGGATGAAATACCAGGCCCGCAAAACCAGATTCACTATTATTTAGAATTTGACTTTCAAAATTCAAAAATGGCCTGCTTTCCAGCGCCCCATTTTTATAAATACTGATCAGGCCATTTTTCCCCTGGATAAATAAACGTCCGGTGCCATCATACGCCGAAACTACACCCAGTGGCGCATCATAGCC
>JBDTAN010000056.1:0-3609 GCA_039924585.1 Chitinophagaceae bacterium
GAAAACTTCCGTGCTTTATTTTTTGCGCGATGCACAAAAAGAGGATGCCCATTTTATACAAAAAAATATGGCTGATCTCTGTGCATCAATTCAACATACGATCATTGAGATTTTATTAAAAAAATTAATTCGCGCAGCGGAGCAAACAGGCATAAAAGAAATATGTATTGCGGGAGGTGTTAGCGCCAATAGTGGTTTAAGAAATGCCGTACAAAAAACAGGTACTGAAAAAGGCTGGAATGTATATATACCTGATTTTGCTTATTGCACCGATAATGCAGGAATGATCGCTATTACAGCCTATTATAAATACCTGGACGGACAGTTTGCCACATTAAAAGACAGCCCTTCTGCGAGGGCTGCCTGGTAAAAAAAATGTCTGTAAAAATCAGGAAATTGTTGCAGCTTCCGCATAGGTGCCGATCTCTGCTTTCATAAATTCATTTTTGATCTCTGCTACCAATGCATCCTGCTTGGTTTTATCTGTAAAAAATTCGATGATATAATTATACTGGCTGTTTTGATAAAAAGCTTCATAAATATTCATTGCTTTAAACAATTTGCTTTCGCGCAATTTTTTAATATCAATAATATCATCGTGTACAAATGCAATCACCTGAACTTCTGCTTTGCCTGCTTTTTTATCGTGACCAATTTCTACAGATGCATAGCCGCCTGTAGGTATAACTTTTACCTGGCTAGCTGCAAAACTGCCCGGGATCTTTGATTCAGAAAATACATCCTGGAAAGAATCAAGTGGCCATTGTTTTTTAGAGATATAGCGATACTTGTTTTTTTCGCCATTCTTTTTATTCAATACTATTTTCTGAACACCCTTATCCATAAATACTTTGGCAAATTCATCCCATTGCTGGCGGAAATCTTTTAATTCCAGCAATGTTTCAAAACACACAAATTCATAAATGTTATTATTTTCCATATAAAATAAAATTGTCAGCAAAGGTAGCCTTATAATTCCGAATTATCAAACTGGCCTGAATGCTTAGTCCTGCAATAGTTTCAACAGATTTTGCAGGTTTTCCCGGTTTTGTAATTAAGTAAAAAATGGACGTCAGGCATACCCCAGATTTTAAAAAAAATAACCTCCTGCGCGTCAATTCGGTAAATGAGGATAACTTAAAATTAGCTACCAGGCAGATGTTTTTTACCCATGATTTTTGTACCTTTGCGCCCTGAAAAAATGAATAGGTATGTTACGTGCAAATAATATTACACTGGCTTATGGCAAAAGGGTTTTGTTTGACGAGGTGAATTTAAATTTTGCCAAAGGAAATTGCTATGGCGTCATTGGCGCGAATGGAGCCGGAAAATCTACATTCCTCAAAATCTTAAGCGGGGAAATAGAACCCAATAAAGGAACCGTAGAAATTACGCCGGGCGAGAGAATGGCCGTGCTGAATCAAAATCAATTTGCATTTGATGAAAAACTTGTTCTAAATACTGTTTTAATGGGCCACCACAAAATGTGGAAAGTGATGCAGGAACGTGAATTGGTTTATGCTAAAGAAGATTTTTCGGAAGCAGATGGTATGCGTGCAGGCGAACTGGAAAGTGAGTTTGGTGAAATGGGTGGTTATGAAGCAGAAAGCAATGCAGGCAGCCTTTTGAACGATTTGGGAGTTGACGAAAAATATCATCAAAGCCTGATGAAGGATATTCCTTCTAATTTAAAATTGAGGGTTTTATTGGCCCAATCACTTTTTGGAAATCCGGATATTTTATTATTGGATGAGCCGACGAATGGTCTTGATATTGAAACAATCGGCTGGCTGGAAAATTTCCTGGGTGGTTATGAAAATATTGTGCTGGTAGTGAGCCACGACAGGCACTTTCTTGATGCGGTTTGTACACATGTTGCGGATGTGGACAGGCAAAAAATAAAAATATTTACTGGTAACTATACATTTTGGTATGAATCGTCTCAATTGATGTCGCGCCAGATTTCTGATAAGAATAAAAAAACCGAAGATAAGCGCCAGGCTCTATTGGATTTCATTGCGCGCTTTAGTGCAAATGCTTCGAAAAGTAAGCAGGCAACTTCAAGAAAGAAAGCACTGGAAAAATTAAACATTGAAGAGATAGAAGCCAGTAACCGAAAATATCCCGGCATTATTTTTCAACCACAACGCGAAGTGGGCAATCAAATTTTGAATGTAGAAAACCTACAAAGTACCGCGAATGGAAGAATGCTTTTTGATAAAGTAACTTTTACCATAAATAAAAATGATAAGATCGCC
Organism: Chitinophagaceae bacterium; assembly: GCA_039924585.1. Lineage (GTDB taxonomy): Bacteria > Bacteroidota > Bacteroidia > Chitinophagales > Chitinophagaceae > JAFDXJ01. The sequence continues at coordinate 2,259 of JBDTAN010000056.1, forward strand.
ATTATCAGTCGCGACCCACTGGCGATAACGCGTTTCTTTGAAATTATTACAGGTCATAATAATGCCACAGCTGGAAAATTTGAATGGGGAACAACTATTACATATGCTTATTTACCCGTAGAAAATAACTCATTTTTTACACAGGGCCTCACATTGATGGAATGGTTGCGCCAATATGTACCAGAAAATGTAACCGATGCGGACGAGCCTTTTCTCCGCGGATTTTTAGGCAAAATGCTCTTTAGCGGTGATGATATCATGAAGAAAACAAATGTATTGAGTGGTGGTGAAAAAGTCCGTTGCATGATCAGCCGCATGATGCTCCAAAATCCGAATTTAATTATTTTGGATCAGCCCACCAATCACCTTGACCTGGAAAGTATTCAAAGTTTTAATGAAGGTTGCAATAATTTTCCTGGCATCGTTTTACTCACTTCACATGACCATACTTTTATGCAAACCGTTGCAAACAGGGTCATTGAACTGACGCCAAAAGGTATTATTGATCGCTTAATGAATTTTGATGAATACCTGGAAGACACACGTGTACACGATTTACGCGAGATCATGTATGCGTAAAATTTTTCATTTTATTTTTTTTAATAAAAAATTCCTGTAAAATATACAGGAATTCTTTTGTGCCCGGAACAGGAATCGAACCTGCACATCATTGCTAATACCAGATTTTGAGTCTGGCGCGTCTACCAATTCCGCCATCCGGGCAGGATTTGGGCTGCAATATTACACTGCGAAAAGAATCCTTCCAAAACAATGTTTGATTTTTTACAAAAACGAATGAGAAAATTTTTGAAATGCTATAGATGCAAAAGAACATTCATAAAAAAAAATTTAATCAGGATGCTTTTCTCCAACATCATTTCTACAGCCATATCTTTGCGCCATGCATTATGTATCCGCGGAAGGGCTCACAAAAAGTTTTGGCGCTACGCCCCTCTTTAAAAACATTTCATTTAATATTAGTGAAGGTGATAAAATAGCGCTGGTTGCGCGCAATGGAACCGGCAAAAGCACGCTGATGAAAATTCTTGCGGGACTCGATACACCGGATGATGGAAAATTCCGCATTCATAAAGATGTGAAAGTTGTTTTCCTTTCACAGGATCCAATTTTTGAAGAAGACAGGACCATCCTGGAAAATATTTTTCAAAGTAAAACACGTGAAGAAAACCCTGTTTTACTGGCTATTAAAAAATATGAATTAGCCCTGGAAGAAAATGATGGCGATGCCATGACTGAAGCCATTATAGAAATGGATAATTTGGGTGCCTGGGATTTTGAATCTAAAGTGCACCAGATCCTGGCAACCTTTAAAGTAAATCATTTACAAAAT
>JBDTAN010000057.1:0-5520 GCA_039924585.1 Chitinophagaceae bacterium
TTTTTATCTTTCCCTGATAAATATTTAAGAATCTCAGATGCTATAATTTCATTGGCATTATACACAGCCAGTTTGCCAATGTTTTCACTTAATTCATTTTGTAATTTTTCATCATTAGCCAGTCTTGTTATCTCTTTAAAAAGTTTAGTATTTGCTTCGTCATTTTTTACCAGCAAAGCGGCTTTTTTCTCCACGAGATATTGCGCATTTTCAAACTGGTGATTTTCTGCTGCATAAGGATATGGCACAAAAATTACCGGCTTTTTTGTAACACATAATTCTGCAACTGACATGGCTCCTGCCCTTGATACCACTACATCGGCGCAGGCATACGCCTTATCCATATGCTCAATAAATTCACCCACCCAGGTGCAATTGGAAACATGAGCGCGGTTTGCAAAGAATGTTGCATTCGTTTTTCCTGTCTGCCAGATTAATTGTAATCCAAGCGCATCTAATTCCTGCACATGCTTTGCCATTACTTCATTAATACTTTGTGCACCAAGACTACCTCCAACTGCAAGGATTATTTTTTTATTTGGATTGAGGTTGAAAAAAGAAATCGCTTCTTCACGGGTTGTTGTTGATTGGGAAATAGCTTTACGTACCGGGTTTCCTGCTAGGAGTAATTTTTCTGCGGGGAAAAATTTTTCCATGCCATAAGATGCTACAAATATTTTTACAGCTCTTTTCCCTAAAAGAATATTGCTTTTTCCCGCGAAAGAATTGCTTTCATGTATAAATGTTGGGATGTTTTTTTGCTGTGCAAAACGTAGTACAGGATAGCTGGAATAGCCACCCACGCCAATTACAGCGTCCGGCTGAAAATTTTTTATAATAGATTTTACCTGGAAAAAACTTTTTATAAGCTTGAAAGGAAGCCCGGCATTTTTCAATAATGACCCGCGATGAAAACCAGCAATATCTATTCCTTCAATTTTATATCCGTACAGTGGCACTTTCTCCATCTCCATTTTTCCTTTGGCACCGACAAACAATAATTCTACATCACTGAGTTGCGCCCTCAATGCATTGGCAATCGCAATTGCCGGGAAAATGTGGCCACCTGTGCCTCCGCCTGCTATGATAATTTTAATACTCAATTTTCTTCTGTTTTTTGTTCGTCCTCTGTTTCATCATCACTTTCAATTTCATCATTTTCTTCATTGGCTTTCATTTCTGCCAGTGATTTTTTTCCTTCCAATATTTCTACATTCCTCGCTACACTTAATACAATTCCAATAGACGCACAGGTAAAAATAAATGAGCTTCCACCCATACTTACCAAAGGAAGTGTAACGCCTGTAACCGGCACCAGGTTTACGTTTACGGCCATATTTGCCAGCGCTTGTATCACCAATGTAAAACTCAAAGCAAGTGCGAGTAATGCACCAAATGCAAACGGGCATCGCCTGAAAATGCGTATACACCTGTATAAAAAAATCACGTAGAGAAATATGATAAAGGCCGCGCCCAATAAGCCATATTCTTCCACAATGATGGAAAAAATAAAATCGTTATATGCCTGTGGCAGATAATTTCTTTGCAAACTATTTCCCGGACCAAGACCAAAAAATATACTTCCGTTTGCAATCGCAATCTTTGCCTGGTTTACCTGGTAATCTCCATCTTCATCTCCACCATACATGAAATCCTGAACGCGACTTACCCAGGTTCCAACCCTGCCATAAGATTGAACTGAATGTGCGATACTGGTTTTATCTACAACAGCTGTTTCAGATTTCGGTGAATACGTTGCTTTCGCTATCATCACAAGTATGAGTACCGGGATTAATGCGACACCAATAGCCAGCAATATATGCTTCACACTTACACGGCCGATAAATAAAAGTAATAATGCTGTAACGCCTGTCAATAGTGCATTTGATAGATTTGCCGGCATGATCAAAACGCAGGTTAGCGCGATAGGAATGATCAATGGTAAAAAACCTTTTTTGAAATCTTTGATCACATTTTGTTTGCGGCTGAGCTGCCGGCACAGGTACATAAATAAAGCCAATTTCGCAAAATCACTTGTTTGAAATGTGATATTGATAACAGGCAATTTAATCCACCTGCTACCGTCATTTATTTCAGCGCCAAAGAATAAAGTATAAATTAAAAGTGGAATTGAAATAAGATAAATGATCAATGATATTCGTGAAAAAATAGTGTAATTGATACGATGCAAAAAATAAATGAGCATCAAACCCAGGAGGATGCAGGCTAATTGTTTAAAGAGATAAATTTCTGTATTACCATTGTTCATTTTATACGCCAGTGAACCTGTAGCACTATAAACAACCAGTAATGAAGTGAGTGCCAGCAATACCACGATCCCCCAGATATACCTGTCTCCATGAATCTTTTCATGCAATCCTTTAAAAGGCTTTTCGATATCTAAAAAATCATTGATCATTAATTTTTAAAACAATTATTATTTATAAATTTTTTACGGCTTCCCTGAATTGCTGTCCGCGGTCTTCATAATTTTTAAACAAATCAAAACTCGCACATGCAGGACTTAGTAAAACGATACTATCCCTGGAAGCCATTTGGTACGCAGTTTTAACGGCATCTACCGCATTGCCTGCATCTTTCATTGCAGGCACAAAATTTTCAAAAGAATCATGCAACTTTTTATTATCAATGCCCAGGCAAACAATACCAATCACTTTTTCTTTCACGAGATCTTTTATTAATTCATAATCATTTCCTTTATCCACACCACCCAGGATAAGTACCACCGGCTTATGCATACTCTCCAAAGCATACCATGTACTGTTGACATTCGTGGCTTTACTGTCATTGATAAATTCAATGCCACGAACCGTGGCCACGTATTCCATACGATGTTCCAGGCTTTGAAAATCTTTTATTGCTTCCCGTATCCTTTCTTTTCGGATACCAATTGTTGCTGCCGCTATGCCTGCTGCCATGGTATTATATTGATTGTGTTTTCCTTTCAGCGCAAAATCATAAATACTCATGCTGACCCGTTCTTCACGAACATTCAGAAGCATTTGTTCCTGGCTGATATACGCGCCTTTTTTTATTTCGTGTTTCATAGAAAATGGTAATGGGTTAGATAGTGGGTTAATAGTTTCTAATTTTTTTTGTATGATCTCATCATCTTCATTATAAATAAAATAATCACTTGCATCCTGTTGATTAGTGATCCTGAATTTGCTATTGATATAATTTTCAAATTTGTAATCATACCTGTCTAAATGATCTTCCGTGATATTGAGTAAAACAGCCGTATCTGCTTTAAAATCTTGTATGCCATCTAACTGGAATGAACTGATTTCTGCGATGTAAAATTCTTTAGGGTCAGTAGCCACCTGTCGCGCAAACGAATAGCCGATATTTCCCACCAAAGCCGCATCCAGTCCCGCTTTCATACAGATATGATAAATCAGTGAAGTAGTGGTTGTTTTTCCATTACTACCAGTAATAGCCACAATTTTACTTTTGCCTTTAAACCTGTACGCCCATTCAATCTCACTGATCACCGGAATATTTTTTACTGTTGCTTTTTGAAGCAATGGAATATTATCTGGTATACCAGGGCTTTTTATAAGCTCATCCGCAGAAAGGATTTTTTCTTCATCATGACTCCCTTCTTCAAAATTGATTTCATATTGATTTAATTCCTTTTTATATTTTTCAGGTATCAAATTTTTATCACTCACAAAAACGTCATAGTCCTGCTGCTTCGCCAGGATTGCAGCGCCTGTGCCGCTTTCACCAGAACCGAGTATGACAATTTTTTTCTTCATGTGATCTAAATATGATGCTATCTTATTTTTAATGTTATAATAGAAAGTACAACTGATAAAATTGTTATGATCCAAAAACGTACAGCAATTTTACTTTCATGATATCCTTTCATTTGATAATGATGATGCAGTGGGCTCATTAAAAAAACACGCCGCCCTTCGCCATATTTTCTTTTTGTATACTTAAAATATCCCACCTGTATGATTACGCTCAAATTCTCAACAAGGAATACAATACAGAAAATCGGGATGAGTAATTCCTTTCGTACAATGATTGCAAGTGATGCGATAATGCCTCCTAATGCAAGGCTTCCCGTATCGCCCATAAAGACTTGTGCGGGATATGCATTGTACCAAAGAAATCCAATACATGCTCCTACAAAAGCGCCGATAAAAATGGACAATTCACTTAGGTTAGGTATGTACATAATGTTGAGGTATTCAGCAAATTTGTAATTGCCGCTCACATACGCGAAGATGCCAATACCCGCACCAATACAGGCACTCACGCCTGCGGCAAGACCATCAAGCCCATCCGTCATATTTGCGCCGTTTGATACCGCAGTGACAATAAATGTGACGATTAAAATATAAATAATCCATGTATATTTTTCTGCGCCATCACCCATCCAGCTAATAAGTTTTGTATAATTGAACTCATGATTTTTTACAAATGGAATCGTAGTGATAGGCGTTTTTACTTTTACAAAACGATGTACCACGTTGTCACTCTCCCGGGTTATAATATTTGTGTCAGCGGCTGCAATATCATTTACAGATATTGATTGATTTGTATCCATGATCTCTCTTTCTACCGTTACATTATTATTGAAATATAAAGTTGCACCGATGATAATTCCAAGACCAACCTGTCCAATAATTTTCAATGTACCAGCCAGGCCATCTTTATTTTGTTTTTTATAATTGCCTCCTTTTGCCAGGGCTAATTTTCTTGCTTTAATCTTCAGAGAATCATCCAGGAAACCAATCATACCCAGCCACACAGTGCAGAGCAGCATTAAGCGCACATACACTTTTCCGAGATCAGCAAATAATAGAGTAGGAATGAGTATGGCCAAAATAATAATTATTCCGCCCATGGTGGGTGTACCTTTTTTTTCTTTTTCACCAGCAAGGCCTAACTCTCTTACATCTTCTCCTATTTGTTTTCGCGTTAAATAATTAATGATCTTTTTACCAAAAACAGTTGCAATGATTAAAGAGAGAACTATTGCCATAGCTACCCTGAACGTGGTAAACTGGAACAACCCCGCACCTGTCACGTTGTAGTTTTGTTTAAGCCAGTTAAATAAGTAGTACAGCATTTTTTATAATTCTTTGTTCAATAAATATTTAAACATCCATCAATTCAAACATTTCGTTTAAAACTTCCTTATCATTAAAATGAATTCTTTTACCATGTATTTCCTGGTACGTTTCATGTCCTTTTCCGGCGATTAAAATAATGTCAGCAGGCTTTGCAAATTGTACCGCAGCTTTAATCGCTTCTTTCCTGTCCTCGATCGTGATCGTTTTCCGCTTAGCCGCAGAGTTAAGTCCAGCCTGCATTTCAGCGAGTATCTCTAATGGTTCTTCATCCCGCGGATTATCACTTGTCAAGATCACTTTTGCACTATAATCATTTGCGAGCTTTGCCATTTCCGGGCGTTTTGTTTTATCCCGGTTGCCACCACATCCAACTACAGTGATGATATTCCCTTTGCCTTCATTGATTTTG
>JBDTAN010000058.1:0-6140 GCA_039924585.1 Chitinophagaceae bacterium
AAATTAGCGCCGGGCGGCGGAGACCGTGAGTATTACAGGGTTTGGGGAAATGGCACAACCTGTATTGCTACTTTCAATGAAAATAAAAAAGAGAATGAGACTTTTATGAAATTTTCGAAACATTTTCATGATAAAAGCATTCCCGTTCCTAAAATTTTAATTGCAGATGATTCAGGAAAAATGTATTTACAAGAAGATTTGGGAAATACATCATTGCTTAATATACTTGAAAAAGAAGGCTATACAGACCATGTTTTTTCTCTTTATGAAAACACAGTTAAATTACTTGCACAAATGCAGGTTAAAGGCCATGAAGGCATGGATTATAACGATTGTATTACCGCAAAGGAATTTGGAAAGCAGGCTATTTTAAATGACCTCCTGTATTGCAAATATTATTTTATAGATACCTTAAAAATTCCCTACGATAAACAGGAATTGCTGGATGACTTCGAAAATTTTTCATCTTCCCTCACGAATGACAATCAACAATTTTTCATGTTCCGTGATTTTCAAAGCCGCAATGTGATGATAAAAGATGATGCCATTTATTTCATCGATTTTCAAGGCGGCATGCAGGGACCTTTGCAATATGATATTGCCAGTTTGCTTTGGCAAGCAAAAGCTGCATTGCCCGTGAAATGGAAAACACAACTCCTGGAAATTTATATTCAGGAAGTTGAAAAATTAATTCCCGGGAAAATTAACACGGAGAATTTTCATATACAATTTAATGGGTTTGTCCTCACAAGATTGATACAGGTTTTAGGTGCGTATGGCTTCCGTGGTTTGTTTGAAAGGAAAGCACACTTTTTGTCAAGCATTCCATTTGCATTAAGAAACATGAAACTCTTCCTGGCTGAAAATAGCCTGGCCAAAGGCTTTCCGGAGTTTCATAAAATTTTAGAAACTATCACTTGCGAAAAAATAATTGGCAATTTTGAAAGCCCTGTTGCTAAACCGGATTCAGATTTAATGGTAGAAATTTCCAGTTTTTCTTATAAAAATGGAATCCCTCCCGATGTCTCCGGCAATGGCGGAGGCTATGTTTTTGATTGCCGGGGTATTTTAAATCCGGGAAGAATTGACATGTATAAAAAACTTTCAGGCAAAGACAAACCTGTTATGACTTACCTCGAACAGGAAACAAAAATGAATGTTTTTTTAAACAGCATTTTTGACATTATTGATATTCATATAGAAGATTATTTGGCACGAGGATTTACGCACCTATCCATCAATTTTGGTTGTACCGGTGGGCAGCACCGCAGTGTATATGCAGCAGAACAAATGAACCGTCATTTAAAAAATAAATATAAACTGAACACCACACTCAGGCATTTAAATGAACAAAACTGGTTGAAAGAAAATAGTGCTGCTTCATGAAAAACATTTGTACAATATGAAAGCGATGTTGCTGGCTGCGGGTTTAGGTACAAGACTGAAACCCTTTACGGATAAGCATCCTAAAGCGCTCGCCTTAGTGAATGGGAAAAGTTTACTGCAACGAAATATTGAATACCTGCAGCAATTTGGAATTGATGAAGTAGTGGTCAATGTGCATCATTTTGCAAATCAAATAATAGATGAAATAAAAAAACACAATGGTTGGAATAGTAAAATTGAAATAAGTGATGAAACAGATGCAGTCTTAGAAACCGGCGGTGGTTTAAAAAGAGCAAAAGATTATTTCAACCATGAAAATCATTTTGTGTTGATGAATGTGGATGTGCTCACCGATATGGATTTACATAAAATGATATCAGCACATTTAAAAAATAAACCACTTGCTACTTTAGCAACCACTACAAGAAATTCATCCAGGGCATTATTATTTAATGAAGAAAATAATTTATGTGGCTGGAAAAATTTAAAAACAGGCGAAACTAAAATCTCGACAACTTCGGAAACGCTTATTCCCAAAGCATTTAGCGGCATACATATATCGGATCATCGCATTTTTGAATTGCTCACACAGGAAGGAAAATTTTCAATCATTGATTCCTATCTCGATTTATGTAAAACAAATACGATCATGTCTTTTGATCATTCCAGCGGACAATTTAAAGATGTGGGAACAGTAGAAAGTGTTTTAGAGGCTGAAAAAATATTTCGTTGACAAGAATTGTTTTGAGTTTCTTGTTTCTTTTACCAGTTGGTCGAAATGGTGTGACGAATTCTGTTAAGAGCAATCCACACAAAGCTTTCCGCTGGAACACAATTACTTTTACCGCAAATCTTCTACCCACAATAAGTTCCTGCGGAACTTTACATTCACGAGTTTAAATGTGTTGAATAATTTATAAGAAGAAAAACATCTATTCTTTTGTTCCAGCGGAACAATGTATGGGTAGCATTAATGGAGTAACAAAATTAAAGCGTTCCGGATGAACGCCTTGTGTATGCATTTTTAAAAAACAAAAAAATCCCATTTAAAACAACACCAAATAAAGAATCCTAAAATCTTATAATCCTACAATCCTAATTATACGATTTCACCAGGAACACATAATCTTCCACTTTCCTGATTTGGTTTACCCTGTTCTCATTTTTCAATGTAGTATTCACAGGCATTTTTATTCCCAGGAAACTTGTATCCGTTTCTTTTAATTCTTTCAGCATATCAAATATATTTTTTGCTTTCACAGCAAAAACAACGCCTTCGGCTTGCGCCTGCCTCGTACTGATGATGCCTACAATTTCTCCTTTACTATTAAAAACAGGACCACCGGAATTTCCCGGATTGGCATTCAGGGATATTTGAAAATTTGTAGTATCTCCATTGAAACCATTGCGTGCACTGAGATAACCCATATTATAAACGATCTCATCTTTTGGATAACCCAATGTAAAAATTTCTGTGCCTAAATCAATATTGGATTTGGAAATACTGTATGGCAGTGAGTTGATTTTTTTATAATCATCATCATTAATCTTTAATAACGCTAAATCTTTTTCAATGTCAATTGTTATAATTTTTGCTTTAAATTCATTGCCTTTATTATCAACCACTACAGCGCCGGAACCCTTGATGACGTGTGCATTTGTAATCAAATAACCTTTACCATCAATCAAAAAAGCAGTACCTCCCGCAGTGACCGTATAACCATTCGGAATTTTAGAATCAAATTCCCGAATACGTGCACCCTGCATTTGCTGGTTGCGTTGAACCTGGTCAATTTTCTTACTGAGCTGTTGCAGGTCATTCATTTTTGCAACCGGTGCAAAAAAACTTACCAGGCCATAAATAACGAGCGCGGTAATACTTGCAATGGAAGCAGCTATAGCAGTTACTCTTTTATATTTATTCCAGAGGAAAATAACTTTTGCTTTCCTTGTAGAAAGGTGGACTTCATCTATATCACCTTTTTCTGAAAGGCGGTTATGTATGGAATGCAGCTTTTGTTTAAAGTTGACGTGCTTAGAATAATCATGAATTTGTTGGCTAAACAATTTGTGCTCTACCACCATTTGATCAATTTCAGGGGTGGTATTGCGCAATTCTTCAAACCAGGCAATTTCACTTGGCGTCATTTTACCTTCCAGGTATTTTTCAATCGTTTCAAGTAGTTGTAAATCTTCCATCACGCTCCTATATTATAATGTGCAAAAAATATTTTCTTTAACCGCATCATGCATTTATACTTTTGATTCTTTGCATTATCGGCATTCGTATATCCAAACTTCCTGGCTATTTCATCCATACCTTTCTTCTGCAGGTAATAGGCTTCGAGTAAACTTTTACATGGTTCCCCGAGGCTGTCCATTGCCTTTTCCATCAGTGCAAATTCATTCGTCCATTTTTGATGATTGTCAAGGTCTTCATCCACAGCTGTTGTTTCTTCCATGCCTTCCAAAAGAACTGTAACCCTTCCTGCCTGTTGTAACCTCTTCAACCATAACCTCCGGCAAACCGAATAGAGATAGGTCTTAATCTGGCAATTCAATACAAAGGAATCCGTTTTAGCATTTTCATATAAAACGATCATTGCTTCCTGGAAAATATCCTTGGCATCTTCATGATCACCACTATTATTCAGGATAAAATGCCGCACCATATTAAAATTATTTTTGTAAATGATTTCTGTTGCTTTCGAATCATTTTCGGCCAGTTTTTTTAATAAGGTTTGTTCACTCAGTTCGGGCATCTATCTGCTATTTTTAATACCAAAAGAAAATAAAAGTAACCCAAAATAAAGGAATACCTTTTTTAAAAAAAATTATTCCTGCATGGGTTACTTTTTTTAAATACCAGTATTAATTTCCATACACATTCATTAAATCAAAAAAAAGGGAACATGAAAAAGTTATTATTTGTACTTGTTATTGGCGCTTTTGCAGCTTGTAGCACTGGAACTTCTACTGATGCAACTACTGATTCTACTATGACAAACGTAGATTCAGTTGCAAATGCAGCAAAAGATTCTATCAATGCTATCTCTGATAGCGCTACGCAAAAGATTGATTCTACAGCTAAAGCAGCTAAAGATTCAGTTAAAGCGAAAATGTAATTTACCAGGATCTGAGTAAATGATTATTCAACTTGCTGAATAAAGTGTGAAAGTTTTTTTATATGGCAAGCAATCGTTATAAGCCGTTCCGTTTCCACGGAATGGCTTTTTTTTAAATTTACCATTATCCCCTATTTTTTAAAACTACCTTTGCAAAAATTTTTTTTACATGACAACTTTTGAATCGCTGGGCCTTAATGAGAACCTTATAAAGGCAACCAGCGAATTAGGCTTTGAAACGCCTACCATTATTCAAGAAAAAGCCATCCCTGTTTTACTGAATGGCACGAAAGACTTTATTGGACTTGCGCAGACAGGCACAGGTAAAACGGCTGCATTCGGTCTTCCCCTGCTTCAATTAATTGATATAGCAAAAAAAAGCCCGCAGGCATTGATCGTTTGTCCAACACGTGAACTGTGTATTCAAATTGTTAAGGAAATTTCATTATTCAAGAAATACACACCTGGCATTGGTATCGTTGCCGTGTACGGTGGAGCATCTATTGGTTTGCAGATCCGTGACCTGAAAAAAGGGGCACAAATTGTTGTGGCCACGCCCGGACGATTGATAGACCTGATCGAAAGAAAAGCGATCCAACTGGAAGAAATTGAATACGTGGTATTGGATGAAGCAGATGAAATGCTGAATATGGGTTTCCAGGATGATATAGAATTTATTTTAAAAAACACACCCAACCGCGAAAGCACCTGGCTTTTTAGCGCGACGATGCCGTCAGAAATTCGCCGAGTGAGCAGGAAATATATGAAGGAACCGGTGGAAGTTACCGTTGGAAAAGCGAATACTGGCAATAAAAATATTGATCACCAGTATTACGTGGTTCCCGCGCAATACCGGTATGAAGCTTTAAAAAGGTTGATCGATTTTAACCCGGGCATATATGGTTTAATATTTACCCGCACTAAAATTGATGCTCAAAATATTGCTGAAAAATTGACCCGCGAAGGGTATGATATAGATGCTTTACACGGAGACCTGAATCAACCTCAAAGAGATAAAGTGATGGGTCAGTTCCGTGATAAAACTCTGCAATTACTAATTGCCACCGATGTGGCAGCGAGGGGAATTGATGTGCAGGGAATTACGCACGTCATCAATTATGAATTGCCGGATGATATGGAAGTGTATACACATCGAAGCGGTCGTACCGGAAGGGCAGGCCAGCAGGGAATTTGTATGAGTATCGTACACAGCCGTGAACTCGGAAGATTGAAACAAATGGAAAGAATGGTGCAGGCACCATTTCACCGTTCAGAAGTGCCTGATGGAAAAGATGTATGCCGCAAACAATTTATTTATTTTATGGATAAATTGCTGGAAACAGATATTAGTAAAGGTGCTTATGCAAATTATTTGCCCTTACTGGAAGAAAAATTTGCAGACGTTTCGAAAGAAACAGTTTTACAAAAAGTTGCAGCAGCTGAATTTGACCGCTTCCTGAAATATTATGAAAATGCCAGCGACCTGAATATTCGCGATGATAAACGTGGCCAGCGGAATAGTGATTTTATGCCCGGCAGGAAAAATGAAAGTTATGGAAAAGGTCGCGATAAAGGCAGGTCTTTTAATGATGATGAAAACGGTTACGCCCGACTTTTCGTAAATTTGGG
>JBDTAN010000059.1:0-3865 GCA_039924585.1 Chitinophagaceae bacterium
CTTACACATTTGATTTACAGCAAAACCTAATGGATAATCAACTCTGTGCATACCCCCAATCTCAGCATATTGTATATAAGGAAATTTGTAGGAAGCCACGATGGTTTTCACCACATCAGAACCATAAGATACAGTATAATGCGGACAGTAATAAGGTGTACCTTGTGTAAATGGCAAGACCTCATCCGCTGTTCCTTGCATAAAAAAGATTGGTTTACAATTTTCCAGGTTGATATAATTTTTGTTGAAAAGTGCAAATCCATTTTTAGTGAGTAGCGCCTGTATATTAAAAGAATTTCTAAGGGTATTGGTTGAATTATTTAACGCGCCTAAAGTATTCATAACATTTGGGAGAAGTACATTAAAATCATCCTGCGTCATAAAAGTCGTGGCTGTTGCTGCTACATTGCCTGCACTACTGCCAAATAAATAAATTTGATTGGGATCTATACCATATTCACTTGCATTAGATGTGAAATATCGAAGGGCTGCCTGTAAATCCTGGTCTGAACGATAAATTGCTTCAATCATTGAAGTGGTATCACCCGCACAATCCGCAGGATCTTTTCCACCTGTATTCCAACCCAGTCTATATTCTATGCTAGCAGAAGCATATCCGCGTTGCGCAAAGTATTCTACTGAGAGAATTGAGGAATCATCATTGTAAGCGCCATCAATAAATCCGCCTCCATGAATAAAAATAACAAAGGGTCGTTTTTTTAAAGTGTCGTTGGCCAAAGTAGGTGCATTGAAAATAAAAGGTAAATCCTGCATCTGTCCATAATAGTTTACATTTTTTCCATATATACCACTTTTAACTTCGAGTTGCGCTGTTGAATACAAAGGAATTGTATCAAACCTGTTTGAATTAGCTAAAAATGAATTACTATAATCATATGTGATAGGGCCCTGGTAACCACCGGGGACATCTGGAATGGTATCTGTTTTTTTGCACCCAATGAAAAAAAGCATGATACATGCTGTGAGCGAAAACGATAATTTTTTCATAGCTTCCTGTTTATCTTTTGTTGTTTTGAAAAATGTGTACTTATGAAGATGTTATTTAGAAAATAATTCAAATTAGATGCCATATAATAAACAGGTTTAATATGGAAATACTTTTTTAGATTAATTAACAATGGATGGAAAAGTAGGGCATAAAAAAAGAGTGACTTTTTATAGCCACTCTTTTCATCAAAAATACTTTTAACTAATAATCTTTTGTTGCAACACCGTCAGCAATTGCCTGTTTTGCTTTTACCTCACTTAAAATAGCTGCCATTTTATTACCCTTACCGTCATGGCCTGCTGCCATGTACCCACCTTTCGCAGTTTTGCGGATAACAGCATCCTGCATGGGAACATTTTTTTCTTTTGTTTTTAAGCAATATGCTTTAATCATTTTGGATGTGTCCATTTTAATAGAATTTAATGAATGAAAAAATAATTCAATTGGGTAAACATACACATTCTAATTCTTATTAAGAAAAAAAATTAAAGCGGGCTTATCCGGCTTTTATTTTTTGAACAATTTTTTCAGGTTAAAATTATAATCTCTCTGATGTTCATACATCAAATTATTTAGTATTAAACATCTATTTTAGCATACCGGGCATGGGTTTCAATAAATTCTCTCCTGGGCGGTACTTCATCACCCATCAGCATACTAAAAATACGATCCGCTTCCGCAGCGCTTTCTATCGTAATTCTTTTTAAAGTGCGCCGGGCAGGATCCATTGTAGTTTCCCACAATTGGGAAGCATTCATTTCACCCAAACCTTTATAGCGTTGAATAGAAACGCTATCCTCTTTTCCAGCACCTAATTTAGCTATGAAAAACTTTCGTTGTTCTTCATTATAAGCATACTCCTGTTCTTTACCTTTTTTAATAAGGTATAAAGGTGGCTGGGCAATGTACACGTACCCATGCTCCACCAATTCCTTCATATACCGAAAAATAAACGTCAGGATCAAAGTGGCAATATGACTTCCATCCACATCGGCATCCGTCATGATAATTAATTTATGATACCGGAGTTTAACCAGGTTTAAGGCTTTAGGATCTTCAGGTGTACCTACAGTTACACCCAATGCCGTATACATATTCCTGATCTCTTCATTTTCATAAATCTTATGTTCCATCGCCTTTTCAACATTCAGAATTTTACCCCGCAGTGGAAGAATGGCCTGGTAACTCCTGTCACGGCCCTGCTTAGCTGTACCTCCTGCCGAATCTCCTTCCACCAGGTATAATTCGCATTTTTCCGGATCACGCTCACTGCAATCTGCCAGTTTACCCGGCAAACCACTTCCACTCAAAACAGTTTTACGTTGAACCATTTCCCGCGCTTTTTTGGCCGCAACCCGGGCTTGCGCAGCAAGTATTACTTTATTAATAATGTTTCTGGCGTCCTTTGGATTTTCTTCCAAATATGCTTCTAATACCCTGGCTACAGTTACCTGTACTACTCCACTAACCTCACTATTACCCAATTTGGTTTTGGTTTGACCCTCAAATTGGGGCTCTGGAACTTTCACAGAAATAATAGCACTCAGACCTTCCCTGAAATCATCTCCTTCAATATTCACTTTCGCTTTTTCAAAAAACCCCTGTTTATCTCCATAGCTTTTAAAAACGCGCGTGAGTGCCTGCCTGAAACCGGTGACATGCGTACCGCCTTCAACTGTATTAATATTATTTACGTAGGAAAAAATATGCTCTTTAAAATCGTCATTGTAAGTCAAAGCCACTTCAACTGCTACATTGGAAGCTGCATCATGCCCATCTACATAAAGGGTTTGAGGAATCAACGAATTTCTTTTGCCACTTTTATCAAGCATTTCCACAAATTCAACGATGCCACCTTCACTGTAAAAATTCTTGAAATATGTGGTTCCATCTTCATTTTTTTCACGGAGATCAGACATGCTGATATTGATCTTTTTATTCAGGAAAGAAAGTTCTCTTAACCTGCTTTCAAGGGTATCCCGGTTATATTCTACGACCTGGAAAATAGTATCATCGGGCCAGAAATGAACGGATGTGCCGGTTTTATCACTGGTTCCATTTTCACGCACCGGGTATGCGGGTATACCTTTATGATATTCCTGCTCGAACATTTTGCCTTCCCGGTACACATTCACGATCATTGTTGAGCTTAAAGCATTCACACAACTAACACCCACTCCATGCAGGCCGCCGGAAACTTTATATGTATTCTTGTCAAATTTCCCGCCGGCGTGCAAAACAGTCATTACTACCTGTAATGCGCTAATGCCTTCCTTTTTCATAATGCCCGTAGGAATTCCACGGCCATCATCCGTTACACTAATTGAATTATCTTCATGAATAGTAACTGCTATAATTTTGCAATAGCCAGCAAGTGCCTCATCAATGGAATTGTCAACTACTTCATATACAAGGTGGTGCAAGCCTTTGGCACTTACATCGCCAATATACATCGCCGGTCTTTTTCTTACCGCTTCCAGGCCTTCCAAAACTTGTATACTCTCTGCGCCATAAGAATTTTTTTCCGGCGAATTCATCTCATTTTTTTCTTCAGTCATAATAATATTCAACCTTCAAAATTTTAATGTTTTTAAAGTCAGCGAATATACTAAAAACTACAGTTACATCTTTTTTTGCACCGATAAAATCTATGCATAATTATATAAGAAAATTATAAAATAATTTATGGTTTTTATTTCCTGATAAATGAGGAAACTTAATGCATGGTGAGTTCCCTGAAAATTTCTTCCAGGTTACCGGATTCTACTTCCAGCGATTGAATATTAAGATTTTGCTGAAGCGCAAATTCCAATAATTGCTTTCTTAGTAAAGTAGCATCCGCTGATGATAAGGACC
>JBDTAN010000060.1:0-3420 GCA_039924585.1 Chitinophagaceae bacterium
ATAAATCAAATCCCAGCAATCCATTAAAAGGAAATTTAGCTGCACTAAGCGATCCTCGTGTGAGGGCCATTTATACAAATGAATTATTTCCACAGCGGACAACTAACATTACAGATATCCTTACGACGACTTTTGACCTTGCCTATTACCCAACAGACATTGGCCCCTATAATTTCACGTCAGATCCCGCAAATATTGATGCGAATGGAAAACTCAGAAATCCTAAACAGAGATGGGGCGGTATTATGCGGGCAATTGATCAAACAGATTTTGAAACTGCGAATATAGAATATATGGAATTCTGGGTACAGGATCCTTTTATCAAAGACCCGGCGAGTTCTGGGGGCAAAATGGTGATTAACCTGGGAAATGTAAGTGAAGACATTCTAAAAGACGGCAAACGTTTTTATGAAAATGGGTTGAATTCTCCTTCTCAGCCTGCTGCAGTAGACACTACTTCTGTGTGGGGAACAACGCCTGTAAACCCGATACAGGTTACACAAGCATTTAGTAATGATCCAAACGACCGGCCATACCAGGATGTTGGCTTTGATGGAATTGATGATATACAGGAAAGAAATAAAAGAGCGGCTTATTTAAACCAGCTTGCTGCTTCATTTGGAACTGGATCTACTGTATATCAAAGAGCATTCAATGACCCTTCACACGATGATTATTTGTGGTATAGGGATAATCAATTCGATGCAGCCGGTACTGGAATTTTGGGTAGGTATAAAGATTACAATAATACTGAAGGCAACTCTCCCATAGCCACAGGTGCAACACAATTTGCCCCGGCCGCAACAGTTTACCCGGATAATGAAGATCTTAATCATGATAATACCTTAAATGAAACAGAAGAATATTATGAATATCAACTGGACCTCAAACCGGGAATGGATGTAGGTATTACACCGTATATTGTTGATAAAAGAGTGATTACACCAAAATTGGCTGATGGCAGTGTAACTACTGAAAACTGGTTTTTATTTCGAATTCCTATAAAAAATTATACTGGAAAAATTGGGCAAATTCCTGATTTTAAATCCATACGTTTTGTCAGAATGTATCTCACAGGTTTTGAAGATTCTACAGTGATGCGATTTGCCAGCCTCGATCTCGTACGAAATCAATGGCGTACGTTCACTTATTTATTAGATACAACCGGTTCTTATACGCCGATTCCTGCCAACTCACCTACTACGCTAAATGTTTCCGCGGTGAATGTGGAGGAAAACAGCAGCCGTCTTCCTATTCCATATAAAATCCCTCCGGGCATAGAACGTGTTCAGTCAATCAGTAATAATGGTGTGAATCTTTTACAGAATGAACAATCCATGAGTTTGAAAATAAACGACCTGAATAATGGAGATGCACGGGCTGTTTTCAAAACATTGAATTTGGACATTCGTTCTTATGGGCAAATGGCCATGTTTATTCATGCTGAATCTGTGATTGGTCAGCGGACAGTTAATAATGGCGAACTGGAAGCAGTGATTCGCATTGGCCAGGATTTTTTGAATAATTATTATGAAATAAGGATACCACTAACTGTAACTCCATTCAATAGTTCCGCTACAACTGACGAAATATGGCCTGCTGAAAATAACCTCGATTTTGCCTTAAATGATTTGGTTCAATTAAAACTAACCCGAAATAACAGTGGAGCGCCGGTGAATAAAATTTACCGCCAAATGCTGGGAACTAAAACAATTTCCGTAATGGGCAATCCAAACCTGGGGGAAGTGCAGGGATATTTAATTGGTATTGAAAATGCAATCACCGGTGCAAACACACCTTTAAGCACTGAAGTTTGGGTGGATGAATTAAGGCTATCTCAAATCGATGAACATGGCGGCTGGGCTGCATTGGGCAGGGTGGATATGCAATTGGCTGACCTGGGAACGTTATCGGTTTCTGCAAATACCTACACAAGTGGGTTTGGTGGAATAGAACAAAAAATTAATGAACGTGCGAAAAATAGTTTGATACAATATGATGCTGCCTTGAATCTCGATCTTGCAAAATTGTTACCTAAAGGTTTACATGCATCAATTCCTGTTTATGCAGGTTATAATAAAACTATTCTTACACCGGAATATGATCCGTATGACCTTGATGTAAAATATAGTTATAAAATTGCTAACGCAACGGGGCCGCAAAAAGATTCTATTAAAAATGTAGCGCTGGATGCAACGACCATTAAAACATTGAACTTTACCAATATGCGCTTTGGAGTAAATGGAAAAAGGCCAAAGATCTGGAGCCTGAGTAATTTTGATTTTAGTTATTCTTACACTGGTTTTTCACAAACAAACCCAATCATCCTGGATAATACTTTGCGCAAATATAGAGCGGGCCTTGGTTATACCTATACCAGTACGGGCAAGTTTATCACTCCATTTAAAAAACTCATTAAAAATAAATCTGCGTGGCTCAACCCGATCAAAGATTTCAATTTTAATTATACGCCTTCATTGATCAGTTTTCGAGTAGATGTAAACCGACAATATGGTGAGTATGTTCCACGCATCGTAAACATTACAGACAAAACAGTAGAACAAGTTGATACTTCTTATGATAAGTTCTTCACTTTTGACCGTTATTATAATTTACGCTGGGATCTCACGCGTACACTCAATCTTGATTTCAGTGCCGTAAATTTTGCGCGCGTAGATGAACCTTATGGAAAATTGAATACAAGGGAAAAGAAAGATACCGTAATAAGAAACTTCCTTACCGGTGGCCGGAATACGTTGTACCAGCAAAGAGCCACAATTAGTTATAGTATTCCATTTAATAAATTACCACTCACTGACTGGATAACAGCGCGTTATAGTTATTCCACTACGTATAATTGGATTGCTGCAAGTCTTATTGCAATTAGTTTGGGAAATACACTAGAAAACAGTCAGCAAAGCAGCCTGAATGGAGAATTTGATTTTAACCGACTCTATAATAAATCCAAGTTTTTGCGAAGTATAAATACGCAAAGCCAGAATGATAATTCAGGAGAGGTCACGGTAAAAGATAAAGCAGGAAATGATTCTACCTATACCATTCCTACCAGGGCGCAAGTTGTAAAAGATTTGAAAGGAAGGGAAAAAAGATTGGCACTTTCCAAATGGCGGAACCTTAAAAGACAATCCAGGATCGCCGCACGAAAAAATAAAGAAACTGGCTCTGTAAATGGATTGGTGAAAACAGCCGTGCAGTTGGGCACTATGATCAAGCGGGTTTCTGTGAATTATAGCGAAAATTATAATAGCCGTATCCCGGGTTATAATGACAGTACACAAGCACTTGGGCAAGATTTTAAAAGTATGCAACCAGGTCTTGGCTATGTATTTGGAAAACAACCAGACACGGCCTGGCTGAACCTGAAATCCAGGCAGGGCGTTATTACCAGGGATTCTACAT
>JBDTAN010000061.1:0-9880 GCA_039924585.1 Chitinophagaceae bacterium
CAGAAGAAAAATTGGATGATACTTACACATCCGGGCTTTTTTCAGGCGGGGAAGCGATTACTTTTGATGTGATGGATGATAAATCTGCAGGCATCACGGCCAATTTATTATCATATCTTACCGGCCGTGTTCCGGGGATGTCTATCATTAATCGCAATGATTTGAATGGAGGATCCTCCGTTACCTGGAGAGGAGCGTCAGGTCCATCACCCACATTTTATTTAAATGAAAACCAAATTGATTTGAGCGATTTAAGTACAATTGACATGAATAATGTCGCTTATATAAAAATCTTCAGGCCGCCTTTTATTGGTTCCTTTTCCGGTGGTGAAGGTGGCGCAGTCGCCATTTACTTAAAAAAAGGAGCAGATGCTTTGCAGGGAGAAAAAGAAGAAAAGAAAGGTATGCCCTACAAGATTATTACTGGTTATACCGCACAGAAGGAATTTTATAGCCCGGATTATGGAAACCTGGATTTTTATGCTGAAAAAGCAGATGTTCGATCAACACTTTACTGGAATCCGAATATAGAAATGACTTCCGATAATCATACGCAAAAGTTCACTTTTTATAACAATGATATTTCACATAGTTACCGGATCGTGCTGGAAGGTTTTACAAAAGATGGAAAACTTTCACATGTTGAAAAAGTAATTGAATAATTTAAAATTTTTCATACAGTGCCCGTAATTTTTCCCGTGTGATTTTACTTTCCCAATCTTTTCCGATCGCATTTTCCCAAAGTGGTTTCATGCTTAATGCAACATCAATCATTTTATTATAGTCAGCATCAGAAAGACCTTTACAAATTCCGATGGGAATTTCTATATTATTTTTTTTAACCATTTCCTTAAATTCTGCAGTACCATCCGGGTAATATTCTTCCAGGTGATTCATCACAATGCAATTTCCCACACCATGATGCGTACCTAATAAATATCCCAGTCCATAACTCACGGCGTGACAAACGCCCACCTGGCTATAGGCAATGCTCATACCGCCTGCATAGGAAGCCATCATCAATTGTTCATCACTTTTTTCATCCCATACATTTTCACTTAAAAAAACATTGCGGCAATATTGCAAAGCTTTTTCGCCATAGCTTTTGCTAAACTCATTTAAAAATGTTCCCTGCAAACTTTCTATACAATGAATATAACAATCCATACCTGTAAAAAAGCGCTGTTCTACCGGGGCATTGGCGATGAGATCGGGATCTAAGACAATCTGGTCAAATGGTGTGAAATCAGAATTCATTCCCAGTTTTCTTTCCGGTCCGGTAAGCACACAAGTGCGGCTAACTTCTGCACCGGTACCACTCAGTGTTGGAATGCCTACTTTATAAACACCCGGAAATTTTACAAGATCCCAACCCTGGTAATCCTGTGCTTTGCCGGGATTAGTCATCATCAAAGAAACAGCTTTTGCAAGGTCCATGGCAGAACCGCCGCCAATACCAATTATTCCACTGATGCGTCCAAATTTTTCTTTCAATTCATTTGCTAACGAATCCACATAACTTGTTTTTGGTTCATGTGTGACGTCCGCATAAATGATCTCATCATTTCCACGCAATGGAATACGTTTTGCTAATTTTTTTCCTTTAAAAAAATGGTCTAATAAAAATATCATAGGCGCATTTTCCGTGCGGTGCGGGCTTAATATTTCATTCAATTGATCAAAACAGCCTCTTCCATAAACTACGTATCCGATCATTTTAAAATTGCGGTATTGTGCCATAGTATTTTTTTGTAAAGGTAAATTCAATCTTTGTTATTCTTTTCTTCTAAATTTTTTAAAGTTTTCTGAATGATCGTATGTTCATAGCCTTTTTGTAATAAATAGTTATAGGTTTTTTGCTTATTCAGTATTTTATTTTTGGTGCGAAAACTATTCCATTTTTTTTCTGCCAATTTTTTTATAGCCTTTTCATAATCCGGTTGCGGAATGGAATAGAGCGCCGTTTTAATATTTTGCTTACTCACTTTTTTTTCAAAAAGGCCCTGGCTGATTTTAATTTTCCCCCAGGCTTTCATCCTGAATTTTCCACCGGCAAAAAGTGTCGCAAATCTTTCTTCATTGAGGATATCTGTGGAAATCAATTCTATCATAATTTCTTCCCGCATATCTTTTGAAACACCCATTTGAAATAATTTATTATTTGTTTCAAAATGGCTTCTTTCCTGGTATAAACAATAATATTTTATTTTCTCCAGGGCTGTTTCTTTATTGATAAATGCCGCTTGCATAATTTTTACTGTGTGTTTATATAAAAAGCATCCATAGTAAAGCTATAAACCTTATTTTTAAACATTAAGTCTTTAATTGAAGATATGCCAGGAATTTCTATTTTAGTTGTTGATGATGATCAAATATATCGCTATATGGCCAATAAAATGCTTCTGGCAACCGGGCTGGCTGATGACTTAACTTTTTGTAAGAATGGCGCAGAAGCTTGGAACTTTTTAGAGGAAAAAATATTGAAAAATGTAAATTTACCGGACTTTATTTTCCTGGACATCAATATGCCGGTGATGAATGGTTGGGAGCTTTTAAAAAAAATAACTCCATTCATAAAAAAAGCAAATCAGAAAATAGCCATCTATATAGTTACTTCTTCACAGGATGAAAAGGACATTAAGCATTCGGCTCAAATTGATTTTATTTCAGGGTATCTTGTAAAACCTGTATTAAGCCAGACTTTTCTTGAAATTTTATCTTCTACTAAATACTAGCTGGAAAAGAAATTCACACTTGTTGTGCATAAACTTTTATTCTGCAAAACCCTTCGGTTTTTTCTAAACATTTTACAGTAGGTTTGTTGCCATTAAAATAATTCTTAAATTATAGTATGAAATTTATAGTTTCTTCTTCACTGCTTTTAAAAAACCTGCAACAAATCAACGGTGTTATAAGTGCCAACACGGTTTTGCCTGTACTGGAAGATTTTTTATTTGAAATCCAGGATAAAAAAATGAGCGTGCTGGCAACCGATCTCGAAACAGTGATGCGTGTGCAAATGGATGTGGAAAGTAAAACCAATGGAAAAGTATGTATTCCTGCAAAGATTCTCATAGAATCGCTGAAGAATATCCCGGAGCAACCATTGACTTTCAATATAGATAAGAATTTCAGTATTGAAATTACCAGTGATAATGGAAAGTATAAAGTAATGGGCGAAAATCCGGACAATTTTCCGAAAGAACCCGTAGCGGAAGAGACCGTGGAATTTGAGATAATGTCTTCTTCTTTTTTATCAGGCATATCCAAAGCATTGATCTCCGTAAGCACAGATGACCTGCGCCCTGCCATGACCGGCGTTTTGGTGGAAATGGATACAAACGAAATCCGTTTTGTTTCTACTGATGCACATCGCCTGATGAGGTACAAAAGAAAAGATGTAACATGTCCGCAGCAACATAGCTTTATCGTACCTAAAAAACCGTTGATGTTGTTGAAAAATGTTTTGCCGCAAAATGATGAAAAACTCATAATCAGTTATAATGAAAATCATTTATTTATACAACAAGGTACCACCAAACTGGTATGTCGGCTGATAGATGCACGATTCCCGGATTACAAAGTTGTTATTCCTAAAGAAAATCCTTTCAAAATGGTTGTTAATACCAATGATTTCCAGGGTGCCTTAAAGCGGGTGAGTATTTTTAGTAATAAAAGTACCAGCCAGGTTGTGCTCACGATCAGTGGTAGCGAATTGCAACTTGCAGGCCAGGATGTTGATTTTAGTTTTGAAGGGAATGAGCGTATGAATTGCCAGTATGATGGCGAAGACCTTCAAATTGCTTTCAATGCAAAATTTATGATCGAAATGCTCGGCGCCGTTGATTCAAATGAAGTGGCCATTGAATTATCAACGCCCAATAAAGCGGGCATAATCCGCCCGCTTGAACAGGACGAAGCGGAAGATATCATGATGCTTGTAATGCCGCTCATGATCAATAGCTAAGTAAAAAATTATCTTATTTCTAAGTGATTTGTATTAATTTACAAATCACTTTTTTATTGTCTTTTATTTTAATTAAAAATGGAATCAATCACCACCTATTTTCAAAACATTTCATCTTTACACCGTGCATTAATTCTTGCAGGAGGAATTACTTTTTTCTGGCTGATTGAATCTGCAGTTCCTTTATTTCAATTTGAGTATAATAAGTGGAAGCATGCATCAGTAAATATATTTTTTACCATCACTACGATCATTATCAATTTCGGATTCGCACTATTGATTGTATTTGCCAGTGATTGGTGTCTATCTCATCATTTTGGCATATTGCAATGGCTGGTTATGCCCGTGTGGCTGGAACTTATTATTGGTTTAATGTTACTTGATCTTGTAGGTGCTTATCTCATCCACTGGATCGAACATCAAGTAAACTGGATGTGGAAATTTCATATCATTCATCACGCAGATACGCACGTGGATACGACTACTGCAAACCGGCATCATCCGGGCGAAAGTGTCTTCAGGGCTGTATTTGCAGTGATTGCTGTATTTGTCGCAGGCAGCCCCATCTGGCTCATCATGTTATATCAAAGTTTGAGCGTTGTGCTGGCACAATTCAATCATGCGAATATGAAATTTCCAATAAAATTAGATAGATTTTTAAGTTATGTAATTGTGTCACCGAATATGCATAAAATTCATCATCATTACCAGCGGCCCGAAACGGATAGTAATTATGGAAACATCTTTTCTATTTGGGACAGGCTCTTTGGTACATTTCATTTTACGCCGGTAGATAAATTAAAATATGGGTTGGATATGATTAAAAATCATAGCGATGAAAATATCGGCAGCCAACTTAAGATACCCTTTGAAAAAATGAATACTTTGTAAGTATAGTAATTAAAGAAAAGTACATTTTTTTAATTACTATTTACCTGTAAAAACAGGTTTTCTTTTTTCTAAAAAAGCATTCGTACCTTCTTTAAAATCGACAGTTTTAAAACAAGCAGCGAATGCATTTGTTTCGGTTTCATATCCATGATCCGTATATGCATCATTCGCAGATTTAATGCAATTGGCAATAGCCACCGGCGCTTTCTTTTGAATGGTACTTAAAATAGAGATTGCTTTTTCCAATAAATTTTCAGGTGCTGTAACATGATTAACAAGTCCAAATTGCAAAGCAGCTTCCGCATTGATAATTTGTGCACTCATCAACAATTCCAACGCGCGGCCTTTACCAATTAATTGCGTGAGCCGCTGCGTGCCGCCGTAGCCGGGAATCAGGCCAAGGTTCACTTCCGGCTGACCGAATTGCGCATTTGAAGAAGCAATGCGAAAGTGGCAAGCCATCGCTAATTCACATCCGCCACCCAATGCAAAACCATTTACACAAGCCACAATTGGTTTTGGTGCGCGTTCAATTTTGAAAAAAATATCCAGTCCTCTTTGTGCCAAATTTTTCGCTTCATTTTCAGAATAATTAGAAAATTCAGCAATATCTGCACCTGCTATAAATGCTTTTTCACCCGCTCCTGTAATGATCGCAGATTTAATTTCAGGATTGCTGTAAATTTCATCTAAAATATGTTCCAGGTCATTAAAGACAGTGGCATTTAAGGCATTTAATTTTTCCGGCCGGTTAATGGTTATCGTTAAAATGTGGTTGTCCAAATTTGTGAGCAGTGAAGTATATTCCATTGTAATTATTTATTATTATTTGAAAATTTATTTTTAGAAATCCCTGGTTTGCCTGACTTGAGTTTTGATGTATTGAGCAATGTCACTGGTATCTGCGCCGGGTGCAAATAGTTGGTGAACACCCATTTCCAATAATGCATTTATATCTTCTTCAGGAATGATGCCACCACCGGTGAGCAACACATCCTGCATATTTTTTTCCTTCATCAGGTGAATGATTTTTGGAAAAATCGTCATGTGTGCACCACTTAAAATACTAACGCCAATGGCATCCACATCTTCCTGTAAGGCAACGTTGACAATCATTTCCGGCGTTTGACGCAAGCCGGAATATATCACTTCCATGCCTGCATCACGCAATGCGGAAGCAATCACTTTCGCTCCACGGTCATGGCCATCCAAACCAACTTTCGCTATAAGGACCCGAACCGGCCTCTTTATTTTTTCGGACATTTTATTGACGCTGTTTTTTCAAAAATAGCATGATAATTATTATTTTCCCTTAGGAAATATGTAAAAAAGGCTTATCGCCTGAATTCACCTTTTAATTTTTTGACCGCACCCGTGAGAAATTCATTCGCATGATCATGTGCATTTTCCAATAAAATAATTTTTGTACCTGTTTCCCTGAACAATGGAATAGACACTGAATCTACGATAGAAATTTTTCCAAATTGTTGAACGACAGGCTGATCATCCGGTAGATTTTTAGCCACCAGCAAAATATTTTTTATATGAAATGTATCCGGCATCCATAAAAGAAATGAAGCACTTGTACTATATGTTTCAGGCAGGTTAAATGCTTTCCGGTAATAATTCAATGCGCCCGCTGTATAATAGCCATCACAAAAAACCATTGTTTCTTTTTGTGCTTCCGCGGATAAATTATGATATGCTGTCGCGGCTTTCTCTGCAATTTCTTTCCAGCCAATCATATCTGCGAAATCCTGTGGCAGCGGGTGTTGCAGATGATCTTCCCAGGTAAAATCACCGGTTTTATTTAAATGCGAAAACTGGTAATATCTTACAAGATCATCCGGTTTAGCCAAAGGCATCGTAAGTGGTAAAGCATATAAGCCAAGTGACACGGAAAAAATAATCATCGCATACCTTGTCCATTTTAAATGATGCATCGTGGCTTTTTCAAGTTGAAATCCGCCAAACGCAAAAAGCATAGGGTATACACCCAATGCATAATAATTTTTTCCATGTAAAACCATTAATAAAAAAATGACGAAAAAATAAGCAAAGCCAAAAGTGCGGAACGGCTTTCCTTTTTTAGTAAATAACAGAAAATATAAACCAGCAAACCATGTAAAAATCGATAACAAATTCATCAGGAGTTGCCCGGTTAAAAAATCTTTGTAACCGATAAATTTCAATTGTTCATCCTGTAATTCATTCATGTGAAAGATCACGGGGAAGCGATGATTATATTGCCATATAATGTTTGGTAAAAAAATAATTAATGCAATAAGGGCAGCAAAATAAAAATGTTTGTTTGTATATAATTTTCTCCAGTGAGTAAAAAGGAGTGCCACTAAAATACTAAGAATATAAAATGCGACCGAATATTTACTCATCATTCCAAGGCCGGCAGCAATGCCAAATACATACAACCATTTATTTTGTTGCGATTGGAAATATTGAAACAAACTATATGTGATAAGTACATAAAAAAACACTTCCAGGAAATTGGGCTGGAATAAAAAAAACAAACGCATATAACCACTAAGTATAAATGGAATCCATGCAAGTATTAATGCAAATGTTTTTCCGCCAAGTGAAATAACCATTTTTCCAACCAGGATAAATGTGAACGCACCAAATAAAGCAGGCCATATTTTTATCCAAAACATGCCATCACCAAAAAGATTTGTCAGCCACGCAAATACAGAAAGCAATGGTGGAATTTCCATAAAACCCCAGGCCATATGGTGTCCTTCAGCGAGGTATAAATATTCATCGCGATGCGGCTGGTAAAAACTATTTTGAAGAAAAAATGGAATGACCAGTTTTATGAAAGCAAGAATGTAAAGTAGTTTAGTTATTTTTTTGGTTTCCAATTTTATATATTTTATTGAAGGCCTGAAAGGCTTGAATGAATGCGTTCCAGCGTTTCTTCACGGCCCAGCAATTCTGCGATTTGAAAAATACCTGGACCGGATTTTCCGCCCACCAGCATCACGCGAAACGGCAACATAAGTTCGCCGGGTTTAATAGAATTTGCAGCGGCTATTTCTTTAAAAGTATTTTCGAGCACTTCATTTTCCCAATACGGCAGCAATTCATAACTGCGAATTATTTCTATAAAAAAATTATTTTTTTGTTCATTCCATTTTGGGCGAATGCTTTCTAGTCCAGCATTACCGGGCTTTTCAAAAAAGAAAATTGATTGCTCAATAAAATCTGTCAATAAAGTACAACGGTCTTTGACCAGCTCAAATATTTTCTGAGATTTTTCATCGTGTGGTATAGAAATATTTTTTTGTTGAAAAATATTTTCAATGGCAGGTAATAAAACATTCATGTTAGTTTTTTTGATCCATTCATGATTGAACCATTTGGCTTTTTCAAAATCAAATTTTGCACCTGCTTTATGAACCCTGTCTATAGAAAATTTTTCTACCAATTCCTGTAAAGAAAATATTTCCTGTTCTGTTCCATCGTTCCATCCCAGCATTGCCAGCATATTGATAAATGCTTCGGGTAAAAAACCTCTTTCGCGAAAACCTTCTGTAAATTCATTGCTGCGCGGATCTGTCCAGTTCATTGAAAAAATGGGGAAACCCAATTTTTCCGCAGCCCGTTTGCTGAGTTTTCCATTTCCTTCAGGTTTTAATATTAATGGAAGATGTGCCCATTGCGGCATATTGTCCAAACCAAAAAGATATTTCCATAATAAAATATGAACAGGTGCACTGGGCAACCATTCTTCCCCGCGGAAAGCGTGAGAAATTTTCATCAGATAATCATCCACCACTACGGCCAAATGATAAGTTGGCATACCATCAGCTTTTAATAAAACCTTATCATCAGATAGTGATGAGTTGAAATGAACTTCGCCGCGAATCATATCTGTAAAAGAGATATTTTCATCTTCCGGCATTTTTACACGAATAACAAAAGGCGTATTTTTTTCCAATAATTTTTTTACTTCATCTCCGGGTAATGTCAGTGAAGTGCGTAAACTATTTCTGTTAGCCTGGTTATATTGAAAATTAGGTTGCGTTTTTCTTTGATTATCCAATTCTTCAGGCGTATCAAAAGCATAATAGGCATGACCATCATCAACTAATTTTTTGGCATAATCAGCATACATGCTTTTTCTTTCTGATTGGCGGTATGGACCGAATTCGCCGGGCTTCCACGGGCTTTCATCCGGCTCAATGCCGCACCAGGAAAGCGTATCAGCAATATATTGTTCGGCACCTTCTACAAAACGACCCTGGTCTGTATCTTCGATGCGCAAAACAAATGAGCCTCCATGTTGTTTGGCAAATAAATAATTATATAGTGCAGTACGCACGCCACCTAGATGCAAACCTCCGGTTGGCGAAGGCGCAAAACGAACACGAATATTTTCCTTCATAGTGCGCAAAATTAATTGATTCGAAGGGATTAAAAACTTTATGAAATCGTTCCCTAACTTTACAGCTCAATTATCTGAATGAAAAGTAAAACAATTTTAATTATCCTGCTTTTTTACTCTTCTATTTTACATGCACAAACAACCTATAATCCTTCTCCCGGAAACCTTGAAGCAAGGGAATGGTTTGCCGATGCAAAATTTGGATTATTTATACATTGGGGGCCATTCAGCATTTTAGGTGATGGGGAATGGGTAATGAATAACCGCAATATTTCAGTAAAAAATTACACGCGTTTAATGGATTTTTTTAATCCAACAAGTTTTGATGCACACGCCTGGGTGAGTTTGGCAAAGCAAAGTGGTATGAAATATATTACACTCATCACGCGGCACCATGATGGCTTCAGTATGTGGGATACAAAGTATTCAGATTTTAATATTATGAATTCTCCTTATCATAAAGACATTGTGAAAATGATCGCTGATGAATGTCACCAACAAGGCATAAAATTATTTTTATATTATTCAATTCTCGATTGGCGGCGGGATGATTATTCATGGACAACAGGCCGCACAGGTAAAGGCACTGGAAGAACGGTGCAGGAAGACTGGAAAAATTA
>JBDTAN010000062.1:0-3886 GCA_039924585.1 Chitinophagaceae bacterium
ATTAAAACCATTTTTATATAAATTAATAAATTCAATGAAATATAATTTCTTGCTTCATTGACTATAAATGTAAAATTTGCAAGTTCCTGATTTCCTGAATTTTTTTAAACCCCGAAAGGGGTTAAACTTCAATGGCCCCGAATGAAATTCGGGGTTTGGTAATGATTCAGATTTTCATGCAACCCTGAAGGAGTTGAACAATAAAAGCACCGAATAAAATTCGGGGTTGGAGATGATTCAGGTTTTTATTGAACCCTGAAGGGGTTTTATTTCAATAATCCCGAATGCAATTCGGGTAAAACAAACCCACAATTTCATGCAACCCTGAAGGGGTTGAATAAAAATAGCTCTTTTAATTCCGTTTTATAAATTTAAACTATTGCTACAAGAAAAATTTTTCATCAAAGGTAATTCCATGTTCTTTTAATAATGATTTGATCTCATCCTGGTAATCTATTTTCCTATGATGCTCTTCCTGGTTTTGCACATAATGAACCAGGTTTTTTTTGCTTTTAATTGTATAAGTAAATGCAGCATAACCCTTTTGCCAACCATTAAATTCGGGAAATATTCTATTACTTTTTATAAAATCTGAACTTGATAATTTAATATCCTTTACAAGTGAAGATAAAGAAATTGAAGGATGTAAATGTGTGACAATATGTATATGATCTTCCACACCGCCAATTTGATATAGATGACAGCTTTTATTTTTAAGGATTCCCCATATATATTTATATAATTCTTTTCTACTGGTTTTATCGATAGCAGGATGACGATATTTAGTGCTGTATATAATGTGATATAATATTTGTGTATAAGTACTCACGCAATTTTTTAATTTTCACAATTTCTCCAGGGACTCATTTTTAATAATGTTGAACCTTAGTAATATATAAAAAAAATCGGAACTTACAGGACAAATACTTATTTAAATTTTGTTTTTTTTGTAAAATCGAAAAGATATTTTCAACCCCTTCAGGGTTGTGAACTGCATAAAATTTATTTCCCTGCATTGCATGCATGGCTATTAATATTTAAGCCCTTGAGGCTTATCGTACAAGCTTTAATCACTTTGATTAAAATCAATTTTGTATTTATTTATAATTTCTTGCTTCATTGAAAATATAAAAAATTTATTTTTTCATGCTTTCCTGAATTATCTAAAACCCCGAGAGGGGTTAAACTTCAATTACCCCTCTCGGGGTTGGGAATTATATAGATGTTCGTGCAACCCTGAAGGGGTTGAATATTTGATGATAAATTTATTGATTTTGAAAAAGAATGCATTTTATTCAACCCCTTCATGGTTGCGAACTGCATAAATTTTATTTCCCTGCATTGTATGCAGGGCTATTATTGTTTAATCCCTTCAGGCTTATGTTACAAAACCATTATGGGGTTGAATATTATTAAAAAAAATAACCCCACATTCCTGCGGGGCTATTATCGCCTTTCGGCTTTATAAAAAAAATCAAAAAATAAAAATGCTTTCTTCCTTCAACTTCTTACATTTTTTTACTCCACCACCAACTTCACATGGCCTGTGAAATCTCCGCTCATCAACAACAGATTGTAGGTGCCGGCTGCAATACTGCGCGGCAGATCAAAACTCTGGGATTGCCTACCACCGGTGTAGTCTATGGCTTTTTCAAATACGCGCTGTCCATTGATCGCTGTCAGTATTAATGTATATTTTCCCGCGGCCATATTGTTCAGGTCCAGCGTGAAATGCTTGTTCTGCACGGGATTGGGATATACCCGGAATCCATTCGGATTATTATCCGAGAAATTAATTTTAACCGTATTGGTATAACTCGTTACACCATCTTTTTCCCAGACTTTCACGCGATAAAAATTGGAACCATTCAATGGCTTACTGTCCGTTAATGCATATTTATTTTCCGGCTCATTATTGTCACGCGCGGTAACATTTCCAAGCCCAATATAATTCACCGCATCACCGGAACGCTCTACGGTATATTTATCAATATTAATTTCATTCAAACTTGTCCAGGTCAGATCAACAACATGTCCATTCGCGGCGGCTTTTAAATCTGTAATTGTAACTGGTAAAACAATCGCACCGGGATTGACCACGGAAAAACGCGTGAAAGAATCAATACCCGTTGCCAGGCCATTGGAATGCTTACTTACTCCAATTGTATATTGGCCATACACTTCTGCATTTGTAGCTGCTCCTATATTGTTGATAATATCAGTGCCCTGTGCCAATGAAATAAAACCATTGTTTAATGGTTCAAAATTCTTCTGAACCAATGCGGATTGCGTATAATCAAATCCCGGCAATTCTACTTCATTCTGCGTGGTGGGATAAGAACCTGTTGCGCGTTTTGCAAAAAATAATTTCATATTCGCTTTGCCTTTTAGCTGTGCCGTGCTGGTTGTTACATACCAGATCCTGTTGACATGCCATGTCGTAGAAACACCATTCACAACCGTCTTACCAATATCACCGATATTCACAATGACCGTATAATTCGCTGGTGAACCAAATTGATTATTCAACATCATGCGATTTGGCGATGGAACACCTCCTGTAAGTGCAGGAATATATGTAGCGCCAACCGGAAAATAAGTATCTGCATTTGTTACATTATTAATGCGAAAACCTTGTGTTCCAGGAAATGGTGTATATGCGGAAGCGCCATTGGTAATGGGCGTTCCTGCTGCATCACAAGTGGCAATATAACTATCGGTATATAAACCCACACCGGATTCTCCCTGGGCTACTGAAACGCCGGGCATGGAAATAGCACCAGTTTTTCCCCAGGTAAATAAATTAGTACCGGTTGTAATAATACCTTTAACCAACGTAAGATTATTTCCGGCAATTACATTTCTGGACATATTCACCAAATTCGTCGTGGTGGTTTTGGTAAGCGTCAGGTTATACAAATTAAAATCCTGCAAGCCGGTCAATAGGGTTGGCGTGGTATTCCCCTGCAAAATTAACGTACCGGAACTCGTCGCTGTACCTGCAACCATTCCAGCCTGGTCATTGGTAAAACTGCCATCCAAATAAAATGTTCCATTGTTTAAATAACTGCCCGTACTTGTATTTTGTATATCGCCTTTTACATATACATTTCCGCTGATATACATATTGCCTTTATTGTAAACCTGCGCCTGCAAAGGGTTTGAAAAGATCAATAATAAAATGGCCGCGCTTAAAAACGTTGCGATTTTTTTGCCAAAAAGTAAACATGTTTTCATATACAAAGTTTTAATTTTGTTTGGTGGTATCTGCCGCCATCGCATTGGCTACGGATAAATTATTTTTTGCCTGGTCAAAATCAGGCGTCTCTTTTAAAGCTTCTTCAAAATTGCTGACTGCACTTTTTTTATCTTTCAGATCCAGATAAGCAAGGCCCAATAAATTATGTACGGCCGCGCGCAATGAAACAAGCTGCATGGTTTTTTCCTGCAATTTCGCCATGCGTACCTGCGTGCTGTCATTTGGTTGAATCAATGCCAGCACTTTGTTTCCGGTAACAACCGCTTCCCCGAGGCGGCGAATGCCATATTCCAATTGCAATTGTTCCATGCCATATACAGGGTTTTTGGTGCGGGTAAAAAGATCCGTGTACGCATTGATCGCTTCAATGGGTTCATTGAGATTTTTTGCCGCAAGGCCTTTTATTTGCATGCGGATTTCTGTATAACCTTTTTGCGACAGCAAACGATCGGCTAAAATATATGCCGGGTTGAATGCATTGATTTGTGTATATAAAATAGCG
The DNA here is from genome assembly GCA_039924585.1 of Chitinophagaceae bacterium. Taxonomy (GTDB): domain Bacteria; phylum Bacteroidota; class Bacteroidia; order Chitinophagales; family Chitinophagaceae; genus JAFDXJ01. The sequence continues at coordinate 3,762 of JBDTAN010000062.1, forward strand.
AGCGTGTCTTCATACGTTCCATACTTAATGGAATCCACGGCAATGAGATAATGCAATGACTGTATGGCTGTGCCAAGGTCATTTAAGGAAAGTGCATTGTGATACACTTTTAATTGAACCAATGC
>JBDTAN010000063.1:0-7898 GCA_039924585.1 Chitinophagaceae bacterium
GATGAGTTTGATGCTGAAAAAATAGCGGATAAGATCATTTCCTATACAGAAGATTTATCGGATTTTTCTGTTCAGAGTAAAAAAGCACATGACTTCGTTTTAAAAAATTATTCTTTGAAAAACCAGGTAAGCAAAACTTTAGAGTTATATGATATGCTCATAAATGCACGAATAGAAAATAAAAAAGAAATTACTGTTTAAGAATTTTCAATTTTGAGTTTAACATCTGCTCAAAGCATTTGTAATTTCACTATCTTGCGCCCCAGAAATTGATCAAAAGGAATAATTTATAAAAAACACATGAAGGATTTGTTGAAAAAGGCAATTTATGCCTCCGTTGAAGCAGGAAAAGCGATATTGGAAGTTTACAACCAGGATTTTACTGTCGAGACGAAATCTGATAATTCGCCACTAACTCAAGCCGATAAAAATTCGCATAATGTAATTAAAGATGCATTAACTGGTACAGGATTACCTATTTTAAGTGAAGAAGGTAAGTTATTATCTTATGAAGAGAGAAAGGGCTGGGACACTTTTTGGCTGATTGACCCGTTGGATGGCACGAAAGAATTTATTAAAAAAAATGGCGAATTTACTGTCAATATCGCATTAATTAAAAATGGTATCCCGGTTTTAGGAGTTGTATATGTTCCTGTTTTAGGTACTTTATATTATGGTACAGAAGAAACGGGAAGTTTTATGGCCTCCATTCCGGCAGATGCGACAATCTCAGAAATTGATCTTCAACTGGGAAAAGGTAATACAATACCCGGCACTCCTATGCCAGCCCAATATACAGTGGTTGCCAGCCGCTCGCATAATACACCGGAAACGGATGCTTTTATTGAAGACAAGAAGAAGAAGTATGGAAATGTAGATCTTATAAGTGCAGGCAGCTCTTTAAAATTGTGTTTAGTTGCTGAAGGCAAAGCGCAGGTTTATCCACGCCTTGCTCCTACCATGGAGTGGGATACAGCAGCGGGGCATGCGGTTGCAAAATTTTCAGGTTGCCGCGTTTATGATTACACAACTAACAAGGATCTTGCATATAATAAAGAAAATTTACTAAATCCCTGGTTTGTAGTAGAAAGAGTTTAAACCTTTAGTAAACATAATTATTAAAACATGCAGGAAAAATTACATATAATCCCACATAATTATAAATTAGGACAGGCTGATAAAGAATCACGCCAGGGCCATAAATCTGCATGCCTTTGGTTCACTGGCCTTTCCGGTTCTGGTAAAAGCACCATTGCTAATTCCATAGAGCAAGCCCTTTTTGCTGAAGGTTTTCATACCTATATTTTAGACGGAGATAATATTCGCAATGCGATTAATAAAGACCTGGATTTTTCAGAAGCAGGACGTAATGAAAATATTCGCCGAATAGGGGAAGTATCAAAATTATTTTGTGATGCAGGTATCGTTGTCTTGGCTGCATTTGTTTCTCCTTTCAAAAAAGACAGGGAAATTTTAAAAGGCTTAATGGGTGATCAATTTTATGAAATATATGTAGATGCACCTGTTGAAGTTTGCGAACAAAGGGATGTTAAAGGATTGTATAAAAAAGCAAGAGCTGGCGAAATAAGTAATTTTACCGGTATTAGTTCTCCTTTTGAAGCGCCTGAAAATCCCGATATACATATTCGAACACATGAAGAAAGTATCCAGGAATCCACTCAAAAAGTGATTAGTTATATAACATCCAAATTAAAACTGTAATTTTTATTTTATGCATAAATATTATTTAGACCATTTACAGGAACTTGAGGCAGAAGCGATATTTGTTTTGCGCGAAGTAGCAGCCCAGTTCGACAGACCGGCAATTTTATTTTCCGGAGGCAAAGATTCAATAGTAGTAACGCACCTGGCTCAAAAAGCATTTTGGCCTGCTAAAATTCCGATGCCTTTAATTCATATTGATACCGGACATAACTTCCCGGAAACTATGGATTTCAGGGATAAATTAGTGAAAGAGCTTGGTGTGCAATTGCTCGTTGGCTCTGTTCAGGAATCAATCAATAAAGGCCGGGCTAAAGAAGAAAGGGGAATTAATGCAAGCCGCAATGCATTACAGATAGTGACTTTACTGGATTGTATCGAATCCAACAAAATTGATGCTGCAATAGGTGGCGCAAGAAGGGATGAAGAAAAAGCTCGTGCTAAAGAGCGGTTCTTCTCTCATAGGGATGAGTTTGGTCAGTGGGATCCTAAAAACCAGCGACCTGAACTTTGGAATGTATTTAATGGTCGTAAAAGTATGGGTGAACATTTTCGCGTTTTCCCAATCAGTAACTGGACTGAAATGGATGTATGGAATTACATTATGCAGGAAAACATTGCCATTCCATCATTGTATTATGCGCATGAAAGAGAAGTGGTTTATCGTGACCAAACCTGGTTGCCAAATTGCGAATACATGGTATTACGGGAAGGGGAAACTATTGAAAAAAGGGTCATTCGTTTCCGTACTTTAGGAGATATTACAATCACTGGTGGCATTGAGTCCGATGCAGATACTATTGATAAAGTTGTAATGGAAGTATCTGCCATCCGCAGTACAGAACGTGGTAACAGGAGTGACGATAAAAGATCGGACACTTCCATGGAAGACAGGAAAAGACAAGGATACTTTTAAATTTTGAATACAATCACAAAGTAAAAATTATAAAATGGAACTATTACGTTTTACAACAGCCGGAAGCGTGGATGATGGAAAAAGTACACTCATTGGCCGCTTATTATACGATTCTAAATCTATTTTTGAGGACCAGTTGGAAGCAGTAAAAAACTCCAGCGAAAGAAAAGGGCTCGAACATATTGACCTTTCTCTTCTTACAGATGGATTAAGATCTGAACGGGAGCAGGGGATTACGATAGATGTTGCTTATCGTTATTTTGCAACGCCTAAAAGAAAATTTATCATCGCTGATACACCCGGACATATTCAGTATACCCGAAACATGGTTACCGGCGCATCTACTGCGAACCTCGCTTTGATTCTTATTGATGCCCGGCATGGTGTAATGGAACAGACTTGCAGGCATTCGTACATTGCTTCACTTTTACAAATACCGCACCTGATCGTTTGTATAAATAAAATGGATTTGGTTGGATACGCTGAAGAAACTTTTAATAAAATTGTTGAAGATTATACAGAATTTTCCAGTAAACTGGATGTGAACGATGTTCGTTTCATTCCAATTAGCGCACTTGTTGGCGATAATGTTGTAAACAGGTCTGAAAATATGGATTGGTACCAGGGGGCAACATTATTGAACACGCTTGAAACTATACACATAGCAAGTGATTATAATCATATTGATGCAAGATTTCCTGTGCAAACGATTATTAGGCCACATTCTGAAGAATACCATGATTATCGCGGTTATGCAGGCAGGGTAGACGGAGGCATTTTCAGGCCCGGAGATAAAATTGTGGTACTGCCTTCCGGACTTACTTCTACAATTGCATCAATTGATACGAGTGCCGGTCCACTGGAGGAGGCTTATCCGCCAATGTCCGTGTCCATTACCTTAGAAGATGATATTGATATCAGCCGGGGCGATATGATCGTAAAAGAAAATAATATGCCTGAAATAACCCAGGATTTAGATATTATGATGTGCTGGCTAAATTCAAAACCTGCGACTCCGGGTGCAAAATATTATTTGCGTCATAATACCAAAGAAGTAAAAGCGATCATCAAGGAAGTTGTATATACAATGGATGTAAATACTTTGCAGCGCAATGAGGAAGATAAAGAAATTAAGATGAATGATATTGTGCGAGTAAGGTTGCGTACCACACACCAGATCGCATACGATGCATACCGAAAAAATCGTTCAACTGGTTCTGTTATTTTAATAGATGACACAACCAACGAAACGCTGGCTGCAGGTATGATCAACGATTAACAATTTTTAAATAAGGAAAAAGCGTTTTGTAATTTACGGCAAAGCGCTTTTTTTTATTCATTATTTTCGCTGATAAAAAATTGAATATTGACAGCAGCTTTCCCAAATACATTTTTGATAGGTGTACAAAAAGCGGGGACTACTTCGCTTGATAACTGGTTGTCCCAACATCCTGAAATATACAATTATCAGTCTTTGAAGGATATACATTTATTTGGCTTGTATAAAAATAAAAATGAAATTATAGAACGGCTTCAAAAAGAGCAAGTAGATTTATATTCCGGTGAAAAGATAGTACTGCAATCAGCGGTTAATTATATTTTTTACCCGGCGATGTTAAGCGATATTAAAAGAGATGCACCGGGCAGTAAAATAATTATTGTTCTTCGAAATCCTGTTGACAGGGCTGTATCATCTTTTTATTATTTTAAAAAAATGTTTCGCGAAAAACGTCCAATTAAAGAAGCGCTAATGTATACACCTGGAAAAAATTATCCATTTAGCAAAGACAATAACGATTTTACTTATATAGAACATGGCTTTTATTATCAGCAACTCTCTACTTGTTTTCAATATTTTGATAAAGAAAATATACTCATTCTCGACTTTGAAGTGATGAAAAAAAACCCTGGTGAAGTAATGAAAAAGGTATTTACATTTTTAAATGTTGATGCTGCTTTCCAACCCGATTTTTCTACTAAAAATATAACGGGTGAAATTCGAAATAAATGGTTTCAAAAACAACTCGTCAAAAATAGCGGTGTCAAAAAATGGGCAATGAAATATTTGGTGAATTCCTGGATGCCGGCAAAAAAAAGAAACCTGCTGAAACGGAAGATGTTTGAAAAAAATACGGTCGTTAAAACAGGCGCACAAAAAGTAACACATCAAAGAGAAGAATTACCCGGTTCAATAAGGAATTTTTTGGTAGAGCAATATAAAAATGATGTGGCATCGCTTGATAAATTATTAGGTACCAATTATTATAATGAATGGCTGGATAGAACTGATGAAAATGAGCAAAAAACATGAGTAAGAAAATCGTACAATTAATACCCACGCTGAGTTTTGGAGGCGCCGAAGTTTTTTGCATACAATTGAGTAATGAACTGGCAAAAAACCCGGATCATGAGGTTACGTTAATCAGTATGTATGACCACGGAGAAGGTATGTTACCCTTAACCAGGATTAGTGATAAAGTGCAGTTCATTTCTTTGGGTAAAAAAAGTGGTCCCGATATTTCAATCCCTGGAAAATTGTATAAAGCATTAGAGAAAATTCAGCCTGACGTAGTACATACACATATGCATACATTGTATTACAGTTTGTATGCTTACAAGAAATTAAAGGGTAATATTAAGCGAATCCATACGCTTCATAATCTTGCCCAAAAAGAAAGCTGGTGGATTGTGCGACAGTTGTATCAGAATTATTTCAGACAGCAATATATTATTCCGGTAAGTATTTCTAATGAAGTGTTGATTACCGCGAAGCAGATTTATGGAAAGGGTGCAAATGCGTTGATTCACAATGGTTCAGAGCCAGTTACGCAATCACCACTTTTGGAAGATGCCCGTGAAAAAATTGCAGCTTTAAAGACAAACCCGGGAACATTTGTTTTTATAAATGTAGCGCGTATAACAAAACAAAAGAATCAAAAATTATTATTGGAAAGTATGGCTTCTTTGCATGTGGAAGGCATAGATGCGATTGCAGTTATTTTAGGAGATTGCCTGCCAGCGGATCAATCTTTATATGATCAGTTACTTTCTATTAAACCACCTAATGTACATTTTCTAGGGAAAGTAGATAATATTGGGGACTATCTTTTCCAGGCAAATGCTTTTGTGCTAACTTCCATTTATGAAGGACTTCCTATTAGTTTATTGGAGAGCCTGTCTATTGGCTTAGTACCCATTTGCACTGCAGTAGGTGGTGTGAAAGATGTAGTGAAGGCTAATATTGGCTTTTTGTCCGATGAAGTTTCTAAGTCATCTTTTGTTGATGCGTTGAAAAAATTTATGGGCCTTTCACAGGATGAAATTAATTCCCGGAAAATTGCTTGCAAGGAATTATTTCAAAATGAATATAGCATGGAACAATGTGCCGAAAAATATTGCAAATTGTATTATAATTAAGAAATTCATTATGAGAAAAAATAAATCATTACCTGATTTTTTTGTGTTAGGGCCACCAAAAACGGCATCTACTTCACTTCATTATTATTTGGGCCAGCATCCGGAAATTTTTATGTCTGAAAAAAAAGAAACCCGTTTTTTTGATCTTGACTATAATAAAGGGATTCCTTTTTATAAAAAATATTTTGAAGAAGCCAGTGAAGGCTTATGCAAAGGAGAAGCAACACCGACTTATGCGTTTTTGCCATTTGTTGCCACCCGAATTTTTGAACATATCCCAAATGCCAAACTGATTTTTACTTTTCGCGATCCGGTAGAACGCGCTTATTCAGGCTGGCTTATGCGCAGCGCAAAAGGAAATGAAAAACTAAGTTTTAGAAATGCCCTGGAAGAAAACCTGGAACAGCGCGGTCGAATCGATTTTTTCTCCGGTGATATTTCAGCTGAATGGTTAAAGGACCAAACTATATTGGCGAAAAAAAATGAAATTACATTACGAACATACATTGAAGGCGGTCTTTATAGTGAACAATTAAAGGCCTATAAAAAATTTTTTCCAGCGGAAAGCATAAAAATTATTTTATTAGATGAGATCAGGGAAAATACAGATGCTGTGCTAAAACAATTATTTATTTTCCTCGGTGTGGATAATACATTTCAAAGCATAAGCGATACAGTGAAAAATAAATATCATAAAAACAGGCTAAGATTTTTATTAGACATTTTTGGAAAAGAAAAACTTTTAAAAGCAGGAAAATTAATTCCTTCAGGTATAAAAGAAAGGATTCTTTCCTTATCAAAAGTTTCGCAGGAAAAAACTAAAATGACAGAAAATGACCGGGCTTTTGCATATGAAATTTTCAAAACTGATATTTCTGCTTTGGAATTAATGCTGAATAAACCTTTTGATAATTGGAAAATGAAGGATTAATATTAATTTGCGCCCCTATTAAAAAAGGATATAGATTTTTACACGAAAGAATTAAAAAGAAGAAAGATGAAAATTGTTGTTATTGGTACTGGTTATGTAGGTTTGGTTACAGGCGCATGCCTGTCTGAAGTAGGCATCGAAGTTACCTGCGTGGACGTAAATGAAAAAAAGATAGAAGACCTGAAAAATGGTATTTTACCAATATATGAACCGGGCCTGGAAGATATTGTTGTCAGAAATGCCAAAAAGAACCGGCTTCGGTTCAGTACAAAACTGGAAGAAGCCATTGTTGATGCCGAAGTGGCTTTTATTGCAGTAGGTACACCTCCTGGCGAAGACGGCAGTGCAGATTTGCAATATGTTTTGAAAGTAGCTGAGACTATTGGCCGGCATATGAGCAAATACCTTGTTGTCGTTACTAAAAGTACTGTCCCGGTAGGCACTGCATCTAAAGTTAAATTTGAAATTCAGAAAGCACTACAAGAAAGAAATGCAGATTTAGAATTTGATGTAGCATCAAATCCTGAATTCTTAAAAGAAGGTGCAGCAATAGAAGATTTTCTTAAACCGGACCGAATTGTGATCGGTGTAGAATCACTCAAAGCAAAAGAGTTGCTTACCCATTTATATGAACCATTTGTACTCAATGGACACCCATTGTTTTTTATGGATATTCCTTCAGCTGAAATGACGAAGTATGCAGCAAATGCGATGCTGGCAACAAAGATCTCATTTATGAATGATATAGCCAATCTCTGCGAATTAGTAGGAGCTAATGTAAATGAAGTAAGAAAAGGCATTGGTTCCGATGCACGTATCGGGAATAAATTCATTTATCCCGGCATTGGATATGGAGGAAGTTGTTTTCCTAAAGATGTACAAGCTTTGGTGAAATCTTCACAGCAAGCCGAT
>JBDTAN010000064.1:0-4894 GCA_039924585.1 Chitinophagaceae bacterium
ATGTAAATGAGCTCGTAGCCGGTGATATTGGCGCTACTTTGAAATTAAAAAATACGCATGTAAATAATACACTGCATGCGAAAGGAAAAAACAGGGAATTGCCACCGATTGAATTCCCCAAAGCCAATATGACCATTGCCGTTGAATCTGTAAAAAAAGGGGAAGAAGAAAAATTGTCGCTGGCATTGCATCAACTGCGGGATGAAGATCCGACATTAATTGTAGAATATTCTCCTGAGTTAAAGCAATTGCTGATTCATTGCCAGGGTGATATGCATTTGGCGGTGGCAAAATGGAAAATGGAAAATCAGTATAAAGTAGATGTGCAATTTTCCAAACCAAAAATACCCTACCGGGAAACTATTCGAAAAATGGCGGAAGCTAATTATAAACATAAAAAACAGAGTGGTGGTTCCGGACAATTTGGAGAAGTGTATTTACGAATAGAACCATGGCATGAAGGAATTCCGGAACCACAAGGATTGAATGTACGTGCAAGAGATACTTATGATCTTGACTGGGGTGGAAAATTAGTTTTTTTTAATTGTATTGTTGGGGGTGCAATTGATACCCGCTTCCTTCCATCGATATTAAAAGGAGTGATGGAGAAAATGCACAATGGCCCACTCACCGGAAGTTATGTCCGCGATGTGCGTGTTTGTGTGTATGATGGAAAAATGCATGCCGTGGACAGCAATGATATTTCTTTTAAAATTGCCGGATTACAGGCATTCAGGCAGGCGTTTCAATTAGCTGATCCTCAATTATTGGAACCCATTTTTAAGGTGGAAGTCTGGTGCCCGGAAGACCTGACAGGTGCTGTGATGGGTGACTTACAAAGCAGGCGTGCATTAGTAGAAGGTATTGAAGCAGAAAGGAATTTTCAAAAAATCATCGTAAAAGTGCCGCAGGCGGAATTAGATGGATACTCGTCATCCTTAAGATCAATCACGCAGGGAAGAGCAAAATTCAATAAGTCCTTTTTTGAGTATGCACCGGTTCCATTTGAATTACAGAAAAAACTGGCAGACGATTACAGCAAACTAAAAGCGGATGAAATAGATTAATACATATATAGTTATGATGAATAATGCCGGTTTTTAAAGACCGGCATTATTTTTTAAAATTCCCTAACGAAAACAACTTCAATTTTATTCCATGCAAGTTATACTTGACGAACGCATTTTATTCCTTGACGTAAGTAAAAGCATAATTCAAAAACTTAGCTGAAATTTGCAGTTACACATTTCAAATATGTCCCTATCCTTCAGAAAATTATTCATCCAATATAAAGGTCTGCATTTCGTCATGTGGTCATTGGTTTCCTTTACTACATTTATAACTTATTATGATAATACATTACCAATCATTCCACAGTTGGGAAATGCTTTAATGGTAAATTTTATAGCGACAATCCCTTTTTATACAACTGCTTATGTTTTAATTCCCAGGTATTTATATGAAAAAAAATATTGGGCATTTTGTCTCAGGCTGGCAGGATTAGTGATTGGGTCGGGCGTTGCCATGATGTTTGCGGTGCGTACGGTAGATCAGTATTTTAATCCTACATTATATATAATACCAAGAGAATCTGCCAAATTGCGATTTGCTTTGAGCATTTTTACCTGGACTGCAATGATCGCAGCATTCGGTGCTGGTGGTCTAAAGATTATGAGTGATAGTTTCAGGCTGCGTAAACGATTACTGGAAGTGGAGAAAGAAAAAATCAGTACCGAATTAAATTTTCTTCGATCACAAATAAATCCGCATTTTCTTTTCAATGTGATCAATTTAATTTACTTTCAAATTGATAAAACAAATGCTGATGCCCGGGCATCGGTAGAAAAGCTTTCTGAAATGCTCCGATACCAGTTGTATGAATGCACGACGGATAAAATTGACATTGCTAAAGAATTGGAATACATTAAAAGTTATGTGGCCATTCAAACGCTCCGGTTAGAAAGTGGAACAGACATTAAAATACAAGTAGATGATGGAATGCACGATTTTAAAATTGCGCCCCTGCTGATTTTACCAATAGTTGAAAATGCGTTTAAACATATCTCCAACCATAGAAATGCTCAAGAAAATATGATACACATCAATTTATCAAAAGAAGCAGATAAATTTTTTTATATCCAGGTTATTAATACCTATGATAGTTCAACGCATACAAATCATGTCGTTAAATCGGGTGGATTGGGTGTTCAAAATCTTACGCGCAGGCTGGAACTTTTATATCCAGATAAATTTAAACTTGAGGTTGATAAAAACGGGCATATTTTTGAAACAACTTTAAAACTGCAATATGGTGATTAACTGCCTGGTCGTAGATGATGAACCAATCGCAAGGAATGGACTGTTGGAACATATCCGCCAGATAGATTTTTTAAATCCTATATCCAGCTGTAAAAGTGCATTTGAAGCGAATACCTGGTTACAAAAAAGTAAAATTGACCTGATTTATTTAGATATACAAATGCCCAAACTCACCGGTATTGATTTTGTAAAAGATCTGAAAAATCCGCCATTAATTATTTTCACAACTGCCTACCCGAATTATGCTTTAGAGGGTTTTGAACTGGATGTACTGGATTATTTGTTGAAGCCAATCAGTTTTATCCGCTTCTATAAATCAGCCATGAAAGCTTTGGGACAATTAGCTATGATTAATAGTGGTGCACCAGCCGATGGAGATGATTTCTTCTTTTTAAAAAGCAATCAAAAAATGGAGAAAATTTATACCACAGATATCTTGTATATAGAAGGTATGTCTAATTATATTATTGTCCATACAAGGCAAAAAAAACATATTGCATACCTGACTTTCAAAGGGATCGAAGAAAGATTGCCTGCTCATCTTTTCATCCGCATACACAAGTCTTTCCTGGTGTCAATCAGCGCAATTCAATCTGTAGATACCAATGAAGTGCATTTGGAAAACGGCCATTTACCAATTGGAAAAACATACCGCGAAGATGTAAAAAACCGGATTGAAAACTGGCTTTTTAAAAGATAATTTTTAAGCTGCTTTTTTGAAATACTTAAAACATCAAAAGTTTGTAAAATTCTGCAGCGAAGCCATTTGGTATAATTTATGGTTGTATCTTCCACAATTCGATTTTAATAATCCTAAATTTGCCAAAAATAAGTTGCACATGAAGTTTACATCATTTTCAATAATTCTACTTTTTTCTGCAATACAATCTTTTGCCCAGCAAAATCACTTCATTTATATACAAAGTGATACAAAATCTACTTTTACTGTGAATGTAAATGAACATTCCTACAAATCATCTGACATTGGCTATGTGATTATTCCGAAGCTCCAGAATAATACGTACAATTTATCTGTATCCTTCACGGATGCATCTATCACCCCGCTTTCTTTTCCATGTAAAGTGAATAATAATGACCAGGGTTTTTTATTAAAAAACTATGGCGAAAAAGGCTGGGCGCTGATGAATCTTCAATCAATGGATTTAATTACCGCCTCAAATACCCCAGTAATTGAAAAAAAGAATAGTGCGTTTAGTGATATGCTTTCTGATGTAGTTGATGACAGCACATTAAATAAACCTGCCGTTACAACCGTTTCGAATAATGAACAAAATCCGGAAATAAAGAAAGCTGAACCAATTGTTGAAAACACCCTGATCGAAAATGTACCTCAGGTAATTTCCATTGTCACAAATGGTAATAATACGGTGACCAAAATCGCAGAAATTACTGACCAGGCGGGTACGCATTATACATTCCTTGATTTCGACGGAACAAAAACTGATACGATTGCCGTGAGCATTCCAACAAGTAAAAAAGTGGAGATTGCTGATACAAAAAAGGAAGAAGTACTTGTAGCACCTGTTGTGGAGGAAAAAGTAAAGACTGTTGAAGAAGACAGTACTTCAGTTGCAGAAAATACCAATCAATCCGGCAACCCATTTTATAAAGAACAGCAAGAAAAAAAGACAGTTGAAGAGGACACGAAATCTACGATTACTCCTGTAAATAACCAGTTTAGAAATGACTGTACCAATATGTTCCCGGATGAAGATATGGACAAGTTGCGCAAGAAAATGGTGTCACAATCTACGGATGATAAAATGATTACTGCAGCTAAAAAATTTATTGGAAACAGGTGCGTTTCAACGGCACAGGTAAAGGCATTATCCGGACTTTTTTTAAATGACGAAAGCAGGTATAATTTGTTCACCCAATTCTACCCCAGTGTAAATGATTACGGTAATTATAACCAACTTTCTACAATGTTACTGGACAACTATTATAAAAATAGGTTTCAAGCTTTAATACAGCAGAAGTAAGCTTTATGCAGCAACGGTATTGTTTAGAAGTTTCCTATTTTGGAAAAAACTACCATGGATCTCAGTCACAGATAAATGCATGCACTATACAATCCGAATTAGAAAAAGCACTTCAGGTTTATTACAGGAAAACATTTGTCCTGGTGGGCGCTTCGAGAACAGATAAAGGCGTTCATGCCATACAGAATTTTTATCATACGGATACTGATATTACTATTTCACAGGAACAGGTTTATAATATCAATAGCATCTTACCACCCGATATTTCCATAACGGGCATATATAAAACATCACCTGATTTTCATGCAAGGTTTGATGCAGTAAGCAGGGAATATACTTACTACATTCATACGGCAAAGAATCCATTTCTAAATGGCCGGTCTTGGTATTTCCCCTATAAATTATCCCAGGAATTATTGAAGGAATATGCTGCCATCATTTTGAATACGGTTGATTTCACGACCTTTTCCAAAAAAGGGACAGTAATAAAATCATCTTTATGTAAGATTGAAAAAGTAACCTGGACCTTTGAAGGAAACAATATCATTTTCATTGTAAAGGCCAACCGTTTT
>JBDTAN010000065.1:0-14554 GCA_039924585.1 Chitinophagaceae bacterium
TGATGCGGAAAAACAAAATATGAGGAGTAATATAAAGAGTGTACTATATTTTTTTTGTAAAATAAATTGTAGAGTCACTTGCAAAATTTGAATGTATAAAAATAAAAATACGCAAAGAAAGCGGATTTGATCCGGATCAGATTCCCGTTGGAGGACTGTGGGACAAAACATTCAATGGGCTAACCAGTATTGAAAATGTATTTTTATAATTCAGGCATGCAATGCATTTATGATCCTGAAGATGAAAATGAAATTGATTATATAGGAGAAATGCATCGCCACTATTCAAATCATCATTTTGATTTAGTAATAAGATGTGGAACGTCTTTGCAGGTACCTTGTTTCTTTTTTCTTTGCAGAAAATTATCTCTTTTTTATTGATTGGAATAAATGAATTAACTGGCTGCGCGTTGAGTGAATAACTCTTCAGCAGGAGGAGGATAATTATGCTTTGTATGGTCAGTAAATTTTGCAACAAATAGGGATCGTGTAAATATCATTTTGATTTTTGTATAAAAAAAAAGAATTTATTTCAACGGTATTAATTGATTTATTTAATTTGGGAAATTGATACATGTTTAACGATTTCTTTTAAGTATATGAAATTTCAAAGCATTTTAAAAAGGGAATGCATTAATATAAATGAAGCAATAGTATTCCTTTTAAAAATATTCTTTAATCTGCGGGGCATAAAAAAAGTCCCACATTTCTGCAGAACTTAACTACTTTATAAAAGTAATAGATTAATAACGATTATAACCACCGCCACCGCCGCCTTCGCCGCGATTACGATTGTAGCCACCACGGTCACGGTTAAATCCGCCACCGCCGCCGCTTCCGCCACTACGACCTCCGCCGGCTCCACCGCCGCCACCGAAAGTTTTTTTCTTGTAACCGCCTTCGCCTTCCTGGCGTGGAGCAGATTCGTTAACAACGATCTTACGTCCAGTGATTTCGGTTTCATTTAATTCGCTGATCGCTTTGCGTGCAGCTTCATCATCGCCCATTTCAACAAAACCAAAACCTTTGCTCCGGTTGTTATTGAATTTGTCTGTTACAATTTTTGCTGAGGCTACTTCGCCATAAGGTGCAAAAAGATTGTACAGATCATCACTGGTCATACCCCAGTTTAAATTCCCAACGTAAATGTTCATTTTTTAAAAAAATTATGTGATTAAAAGCCAAAAAAAACAGCAACCAAAACCCGGAACCATTTACGTTTTACGTTAAAACGTTTCTGGAAATATGGAACGACTGTAACTTGGACACGCAAAAGTAAGGAACTTTCCAATAAATCCCAGTTTTTTTTTGCCTCCATGAAAATACAGGCATCAAATTCTGTTAAAATATATTTTTTAAGCTTCATTCATTACTTTTGCGGCTCAAAATTTTTATATGGCTAATACATCTGATATATCCCGCGGGATGATTCTCAAACTGGATGACAGTCTTTACGCTGTTGTTGAATTCGGTGAAAATAAAACAGCGCGCGCTGCAGCAAAGGTTTGGGCGAAACTAAAAGGTGTGGATAATAAAAGATCTATAGAAAAAACCTGGAATAGTGGGGAGAACATTTACCCGATACGTGTGGAGAAAAAGGAATTCCAGTTTTTATATAAAGATGAAAGTGGCTATAACCTTATGAATAATGAGAATTTTGAACAAATCATTTTGGGCGATGAAATGATTGATGCCCCACAATTCCTTAAAGAGGGAAACCCTGTTTTTGTCTTTATAAATACAGAAACAGAATTGCCTATTGGCGCAGAATTACCCGAAAAAATTGAAATGCTGGTCACGTATTGTGAGCCTGGTTTAAGAGGAGATACGGCTACCCGCGCATTAAAACAAGCAACTATTGAAACTGGTGCAACTGTGAATGTACCTTTGTTTGTAAACGAGGGTGAAATTATTCGCGTTAATACCAAAAACGGGGAATATATAGAAAGAGTGAAGTAAATTCCAAATTATCCGGAAGTTTAAATATTTACCAAAATCATTAATTTTTCCCTCATTTCTTAAATAAAACACTATTTTGCCATTCATTTTTTATAAAAATCAGGCAAAATCATTAAAAATTAAAAACGAATTTTATGGACTTTAAACAAATTCAGGAATTAGTTAAACTGGTCAATAAGAGCAATATTGGTGAATTAAGTGTTGAAGAAGGAGATTTTAAAATCACCATTAAACAAAAAAAAGAGAAAACTGAAACTGTATATGCAACAATGCCAATGCAGCAACAAATGATGCCGCAAATGCAATCTATGCCTGCCATGCAGGGGCAGCCTGCTATTGGCCAACCGGGTACTGATGCCAAGGCAAAAGAAGATAATTATTTGACTATAAAAAGCCCTATGATTGGCACTTTTTATCGAAAAGCGTCACCCGATAAACCTAGTTTTATTGAAGTGGGTGATGAAGTTTCTGTGGGTACAGTAGTTTGTATCATTGAAGCCATGAAATTATTTAATGAAATTGAAAGTGAGATCAGTGGCCGCATCGTAAAAGTAATTGCAGAAGATGCCAGCCCGGTTGAGTTTGACCAACCTTTATTTCTTGTAGAACCTATTTAGTAAAATGCGCATTTGATATAGGTTTCATCAATGTTTCCTCAAAGATTGCAGCATTTTCCAACCAAAAAAATTTCTATGTTTAAAAAAGTCCTTATAGCCAATCGCGGCGAAATAGCTTTACGCGTAATACGTACCTGCAGGGAAATGGGTATTCAAACCATTGCCGTTTATTCCACAGCAGATAAAGATAGCCTTCATGTAAAATTTGCTGATGAAGCTGTTTGTATTGGCAGGCCACAAAGTGCAGATTCTTATTTGAATATTCCCCACATTATGGCTGCAGCCGAAATCACCAATGCGGATGCCGTACATCCAGGGTATGGATTCCTGGCGGAAAATGCAAAATTTTCCCAGATTTGCCAGGAGCATGGAATAAAATTTATTGGACCTACACCTGAAATGATTAATGGTATGGGGGATAAAATTACAGCCAAGGAAACGATGATCAAAGCAGGTGTGCCTGTTGTTCCCGGAAGTGGCGGTTTAATAAAAAGTGTAGAAGAAGCAAAAATTTTAGCAAAAGATAAAGTAGGGTATCCGGTGATTTTAAAAGCTACAGCTGGTGGTGGAGGCAAAGGTATGCGCATTGTTTGGAATGAATCTGAAATGCAGAAAGCGTACGAAACGGCTAAAATGGAAGCTGCTGCATCATTTAAAAATGATGGAATTTATATGGAAAAATATGTGGAAGAACCCCGCCACATTGAAATTCAAATAGCAGGTGATCAATATGGAAATGTATGTCATTTAAGTGAACGGGATTGTTCCATTCAAAGACGGCATCAAAAGTTGGTGGAAGAATCTCCATCTCCTTTTATGACGCCTGAATTACGTGAAAGAATGGGTGCTGCGGCAATTAAAGCAGCATCTGCAATTAACTATGAAAGTGTTGGTACTGTTGAATTCCTGGTAGATAAAAACAGGGATTTTTATTTTATGGAAATGAATACGCGTATCCAGGTGGAACATTGCGTTACAGAAGAAGTGATCAATTTTGACCTCATCAAAGAGCAAATAAAAATTGCGATGGGGGAAAAAATTTCAGGTCAAAATTATTTGCCTCAAATGCATGCGATCGAATGCCGCATCAATGCGGAAGATCCTTACAATGATTTCCGCCCCTCACCTGGAAAAATTACAGAATTGAATACGCCCGGGGGACATGGTGTGCGCGTGGATAGCCACGTTTATGCTGGTTATGTGATACCTCCTTATTATGATTCTATGATCAGTAAATTGATTGCCATCGCCCGTACACGTGAAGAAGCCATTCATACAATGTACCGCGCCTTGAGTGAATATGTAATTGAAGGTATAAAAACTACTATTCCTTTTCATTTGCAGCTCATGCAAAATGAAGAATTCATCAAGGGAAATTTTACCACCAAGTTTCTGGAAACTTTTAAAATGAAATAGCTTTTATTGATTTCGCGGAAAATCTTTGTAGAAAATATTTCCCGGTTTCGTGAATTTTCATGCATATATTTTCAAATAGTGCAGTGTATTTATACAAAATGGCATTGGCTTAATTCTTGAACGTTTTATGCTATTCATCAACAAAAACTATTTTTATGAAAAAGTTATTCAACTTGAAAAGTATTCGATTTTTTTGCCTCATGATTATGGGCTTATTTATCAATGCAATTTTATTTGCACAGGATAGTTCAGGTTCTACAAGTGTTACAACAACCACGCACACGGAAACACAAACATGGTATATGGAACCATGGGTTTGGGTAGTTGGAGGGGCAGTTTTTATTTTAATATTAGTTGCTTTGGCACGCAGCGGAAAAAGTACGGACAGAACTATCATTACAAAAACTACGAACACTACAGATAGGGGAGTTTAATTAATTAAGGATATATAAAAGTAGCAGCCATTCGAAAGAGTGGCTGTTGATATTTTCAGGATTGCAGGTGTGGTAATAGGTTAGAATATATTTTTTTATAAAATATGTTAGAGTCATCTATTACATAAAAGTTTCTTCATTGAAAATTTATATAATGTAAAAAAAGTTACCAAACAAGGTGATTTATCACATAAAATATAAAAAAAATATATGCAAGTTTGTTTTGGAATTACAACTTTTTTCATTTTAAAACAACGAACTATGAAACGTTTTACGACACTTCTACTAGTAATTACCACATTGGTAATTGCAAAACCCGGACATTCTTATGCCCAGGAAACAGGCAAAACTTATTGCCCGACAAATTTTATGCGTATTTGCTTTACAGATGACTTTGGTGACAAGTATGTGTTTAATAACATTGATCTTACAGACTGTAATATAATTACAGCAACGGGTGAAGTAAGAAACATTACAAGTTATCCCTGGAACGCAACTATGATTGCAAACTTCAGCGGAGGAGGCTCAACCGGTAATTTTACTATGCATGCGATTAATCCCCAGATGGATGGTTGCGCCAACGGTTATGTCGATTCAGTTACCGTGGTTGGAACAATTACTATCAGTAATTCCGGTGGAGTGCGCACTTATTCTGGTGAAGGTGATTGGAGTAACTACTGTAATGGTTCTGTAGATGGTACTGGTACTTTGTCTGTGTCTGGTCCATGCGGAGTGGGATTATTACCACAGTTTAAAACTGCTGGTAAACAACCGGGTAAAGTTACAACTGATATGTTTCAATTGAAAATTGTCCCCAATCCAGTTAAGAATTATACCAATATTTCTTACAACCTGCCTAAATCTTCTACTGTGAATATCACTATTTACAATATAATGAATCAGCCTGTAAAAGTGTTGGTAAGCGAAAATCAAAGTAATGGAGCGCACACTGCAAACTGGAATGGCCAGACGAATAGTGGCAGCAGGGCAGCTAATGGTATATATAAAGTAGTTGCAACGATTAATGGGAAAATCTATTCTGAAAACATCCAGGTGTTACAATAGGTTTTTTGGTTTTAGTAAAAAAGAGTCACCGGATTCCGCGTGGCTCTTTTTTATTAGAATGACTTTTTTTAAAAGTTGCAAATATACTATAACTTTTGTAATTAAAAAAGGTGATTTTCCACATTTTTTTCTGTTAATGTTATTTTAATTTAGAGCTTCATTTCTTAAACTAAAACAATTTTATGAAAAAGAAAATTACACTTTTGATGGCAGTAACTGCCCTCGTTTTTGCAGGTACCAACTTTGCAAAAGCACAAAATGCAAATCCATGTAATACTTCATACCAGCGAATTTGTATGGATGATGGATTTGGTTACAGATATACTTCCAATAATATCACTGTAACCGATTGTTACAATTTGCATGCAACGGGTACCGCAACCAATATTAGCACGTATGCCTGGAATACGGAAACGTGGATAAATTTCACCGCAGGCAGTAAAACTGGCTCCTTTGAAATGCACATTACGAATCCCAATGCGGATAATTGTGTTTCTTACTCAGATTCGTTTACGTATGTGGGCAACATGACAATTAATTATGTCGGCGGTGTTCGTACATATTCTGGAAGTGGTAACTGGACTAGTTATTGCTATGGTGGTGCTTTAAATACGGGTACATGGACAGCTTCAGGCCCTTGCGGTGCCGGCTTCCAGGTAACTCCAAAAACTGATGGCCCAAGCCCGGCAACATCAGCAAGAGCTGGATTTAGCATGAAGATTTCTCCAAATCCAGTACGTAATTTTACCAACATTACCTATAACCTGGCTAAGGCTTCTTCTGTAAACGTAACTGTTTACAATATGATGCAGCAACCAGTGAAAGTTTTGGTAAGTGAAAATCAAAGTAGTGGTGCTCATAGTATCAATTGGAATGGCCAAAGCGCAAGTGGCAGCCGTGCACCAAATGGTATTTATAGAGTAGTTGCTATTATTGACGGAAAAGTTTATTCAGAAACTATACAGGTAATACAATAAACCAAAATAGTTTTAAATTTAAAAAGCCACCGGAAATCTGGTGGCTTTTTAATTAAATAAATTGATCCTTTTATAAATATCTTTTTTCAATAATATTTTTATGATGTATTACATGCCCGTAAATAATATAAGCCAAAGCATTTACAGACATGTCTTTTCCACTGGCATTTCCTTGCATTTTGCAATCATTTGCGGACAATGATTGCAAAAATAAATCTGTGGATTTCCTGACGGAAATCAATTCCGCTTTTATTTGTGCCAGGCTTCGATTATCCATCTTTGCATTTTCTGCAAATGCATTTTCATCCATACCCGGAAGTGGTATAGTTTGCATTCTGGCGAAACACAAAGCACGATATACAAAAACACGTTCGGTATCTATAAGGTGTTGAAGCACTTGCTTAACCGTCCATTTGCCTTCTGCATAAGCATATTCCGCTTTTTCATCCGGTATAGTATTATAAAAATCAACCAGGTTCTTTGAATGGTTATTTATAATGGACTGTATGGAATCGCCTTCCGTCAATCCAATGTATTTGAAAAAATATTCAGGTGCTTCTCCTGTAATTGGTCTTGGCATATATTTAATTTTTCTTTGCTTTTTTCTGTCCTGTATCTTTTGGATTATTCAGGTTATCTGGTTTTAATGTAGATGCAATTTTTAATGCATTGTACGCATTTACTTCGCCACCGGAAACAGCGAGATTCAGCATATTCGCTTCTGCATCTGATCCGGGAGTTGTTATTTTGCCTTCTAAAGCTGTTCCCGGAGTAACAGATTTTTCCAATACATAAATTACCTGTTTTGCTGATAAAAAAGGGTAATAAGCACGTATAAGAGCAGCAATGCCACTAACTACAGGCGCTGCCATACTGGTTCCACTAATGTTACCGTATTTACTACCAGGCAGTGTAGAATATATATTTACACCAGGTGCAAACACATCCACATTTTTTGCACCATAATTGCTAAAGACGGCAATAGTACTTCCATCACCTATACGTGGATCACCACTTGCTCCAACAGTAATAAAATTGGTTGCTTTTGTTTTATCAGCAAGCATAAAAGGGCTTGGAAAATTGGACACAGAATCTACATCTTCATTATCATTTCCTGCTGCATGAACTAATAAAACATCTTTTGATTCCGCATATTTTACGGCACTATCTACCCATGGTTTCTCCGGGGAGAATTTTTTTCCAAAGCTCATATTGATCACTTTTGCTCCATTGTTTACAGCATAAATAATTGCCAGGGCCACATCTTTATCATATTCATCACCATCCGGAACAGTACGTACCATCATGATTTTTACATCCGGGATACCAGCTATTCCATCAATGCCAATTCCATTATTTCGCTGCGCAGCAATTATGCCACTGCAATGTGTTCCATGCATAGGATCAGAACCCATTAGATCATTATTGCCATAAAAACGATCATTGAAATCATTGTAATTATCTTTTATGGTCAATGCCCTGTAATCGGGTGGAGGCGCGAGCTTTGCTTCTAACCCTGTTTTCTTTCCTTTGGTATAATCTTCCAGATCATTCATTAAAGAAACATTGGTACTTCCCGGATCAAAACCCATTTGTTTGAAAACTGTCAGGTAAACATTCTTTGCTTTTTTTGCTTCATCTGTGTTTGGCGTGTAATTTTCCAGGTCATCTATATTAAATTCATCCTTCTGCATATCACTGCGTAAAATAGCATCATTTTTTTTCAAGACTGCAATTACGTTTTCCAGCATGGTTACTTCCATTTGTTCCTGCGGCCCGATAGCCATTTCTCTTTCAGCATCTTTCCATTGAATATAATGCCATTTATCTAAAAGTGATAATGTAGTAGTATCAATATTTTTTCCTTCAAACTGGCTTTTAAAACGATAATAAACGCGTGCGTTTTCACCACCTGCTGTGACTAGGTTCGTACCATTTTTATTGCCTAAAAAATTCCAGCCATGCACATCATCCACATAACCGTTTTTATCATCATCAATACCATTACCGGGAATTTCTTTGGGGTTTGTCCACAACATATTTTTCAAATCTTCCTGCGTGGTATCAATACCATTATCCAGAACGGCAACAATTACGGGTACGGGTTTTTTATCCTTCAAAAAATCATACGCTTGTTTCAGGCTAATACCATTGAGTGTATCCTGCACCAGGTCTGCCTGGTACCACATTTTTAATTTGTTATCCTGCTGCGCATTTGCAAAAGAGGATATGAAAAGAACTGCGCTTAGAATGATTGGTTTCAATTTATTGATTGAACGCATGTATAAAATTTATGTTTTTTATTAAAATTTAAAATCCAAAACTGATGCCCTGGGCCAATGGCAATTCAGAACCCCAGTTGATTGTATTTGTTTGCCTGCGCATATATGCTTTCCAGGAATCAGAACCACTTTCGCGCCCGCCACCAGTTTCTTTTTCACCGCCGAAAGCGCCACCAATTTCTGCACCACTTGTTCCAATATTTACGTTTGCAATTCCGCAATCGCTGCCGTTATGAGAAAGGAACTTTTCCATTTCAATCATATTTGTTGTGAAGATGGAAGAAGATAAACCCTGTGGCACATTGTTTTGCATTTCAATGGCTTCTTCAATAGTACTGTATTTCATAACGTACAAAACAGGCGCGAATGTTTCATGCTGCACAATCTCCATATCATTGGTCACTTCCAAAATACATGGGCTTACATAACAATTACTTTCATAGCCTGCACCGGAAAGTACTTTTCCTTCAACCAAAACTTTTGCACCTTCTGCTTTTGCTTTTTCAATAGCATCAGTAAAATCTTTTACAGCTCCGGTATCGATCAACGGTCCCACATGATTGGATGCATCCAATGGATCGCCGATCTTTAATTGTCCGTAAGCATTTTTCAAAATCTCTTTTGTTTTATCATACACCGATTCATGAATGATCAACCTGCGGGTAGAAGTGCAACGTTGTCCTGCAGTACCTACTGCGCCGAAAACCGCGCCTACCAAAACCATATTGAGATCTGCATTTTGAGAAACAATGATTGCATTGTTGCCACCTAATTCTAAAATGGAACGCCCAAATCTTTGAGCTACTGCGCCGGAGACCATTCTTCCGATACGTGTAGAACCTGTAAAAGAGATCAATGGAATATTTGCATCACTTGTCATCAAATCACCGGCAGCATTGCCGATTATTAAGCAACTCACACCTTCTGGGACATTATTTTTTTTGAAAACTTCTGAAATAATATTTTGACATGCAACAGCACACAAAGGTACTTTAGAAGAAGGTTTCCATACAGATACGTCTCCACAAACCCATGCTATTGCTGCGTTCCAGCTCCATACAGCAACGGGGAAATTGAAAGCTGAAATAATTCCTACTACTCCAACCGGGTGCCATTGTTCGTACATGCGGTGTTTTGGCCTTTCACTATGCATGGTCAAACCATATAATTGCCTGCTTTGCCCAACAGCAAAATCACAAATATCAATCATTTCCTGTACTTCGCCCAGGCCTTCCTGTAAACTTTTCCCCATTTCAAAACTCACAAGTTTACCTAATGGCTCTTTATGTTTTCTTAAAGCTTCACCCACCTGGCGAACAATTTCACCGCGGCGCGGTGCCGGCCAGTTGCGCCATTCTTTGAATGCAGCATTTGCTTTTTGCATCATTTTTTCATAATCATCTGCATCGCCACAATTTACTGAAGCAATTAATTTTCCATCAACCGGAGAAAATGATTCCAGTTTTTTTCCATTTCCCTTCATCCATTCTACACCGGTAGAAACACCGGCATTTTCATTTTGTATGCCCAATTCTTTTAAAAAATCCATAGTATAAATTTTTGAGGTGCAAATATCGTGATTTTTGCACACACCATTGCATAAGGCTTTGTGAAGATGGGAAAATGAAAACTTAAAAGTGTCAGTTAGTATTGCTCACTTTCATTTGGGAAATCCTGGTTTTTGACATCAGCGATATATTGTTGTACCGCTTTGGTGGCCTGCTCGTGTAAGTTTAAATATTGTCTTAGAAACCTTGGCTTAAATTCTACATTTATACCCAGCATATCATGCATCACCAAAACCTGGCCATCACAATCTTTTCCCGCGCCAATTCCGATCGTTGGAATCTCTAGACTTTCAGAAACTTCTTTTGCCAATTGTGCCGGAATTTTTTCCAGGACAATAGAAAAACAACCTGCCTCTTCCAGCAGCTTTGCATCTTTTCGCAATTTCAGCGCTTCATCTTCACTTTTTGCACGAACATTATAGGTGCCAAATTTATAAATGCTTTGAGGTGTTAATCCTAAGTGTCCCATTACCGGAATGCCGGCAGAAACGATTTTTTTTACACTCTCAATTACTTCTATGCCACCTTCCAATTTCACCGCGTGTGCACCGGTTTCTTTCATAATACGGATGGCTGAAGCTAGTGCTATTTGTGAATTGGATTGGTAAGAACCAAAAGGAAGATCCACTACAACCAGGCATCTTTTTACACCACGGATTACAGAAGACGCGTGATAAATCATGTGATCTAAAGTAATGGGTAAAGTTGTCTCATGGCCAGCCATTACATTACTCGCACTGTCGCCTACGAGGATAATATCAATGCCTGCGTCATCAATGATTCCTGCAAATGAAAAATCATACGCAGTAAGCATGGAAATTTTAGTTCCCGCTTTTTTCATTTTCAATAAAGTAAGTGTCGTTATTTTTTTGATCTCTTTATTTACAGACATGGTTTTATATTAGTATGCAAAAATAGGAAATTGGACAGCCATTTTCTTTATGAGAAAATTCTTTGTAAAAATTATTTTTTTAATTGCTGTATATCTTCAAAAAGTTTTTGAATAATTCCATCTGCCAAACCTATACGCGGCACAAATATTTCGTCAATGCCGCCCCATTTCATCACGTTCGTATAAATTTGTAAGGCCGGCACAATCACATCTGCCCGGTCATCTTTTAAGCCGTATAAACGCATTCTTTCCTGCAGACTTACATTGGACAATTCATGATAATAATCTTTTAATAATTCGATAGATAAGGATTTCCCTTCTTTCCTTTTACTCATCGAAAATATCTTATTGATATTTCCACCGGAACCGATAGCAATCACCGGCAATTTATTTTTTGTAAATTTCTGAATGTGTTCTTTTATTTCATCCCAGAGATTTTCTTTCACCTGGTTTTTTAATAAACGTATTGTGCCGATATTAAATGATTCTTTATACTGCAGTTTTCCTTCGGAAAAAAAAGTGAGTTCTGTGCTGCCACCGCCGACATCTATATATAAATAAGCGTGGCCTTTTTCCAGATTTTCTGCAATATGGTTATCAAAAATATACGTCGCTTCTTCATCACCGCTGATGATTTCAATGTCAATACCGCTTTCCAGTTTTATTTTGCGTAAAATATCTTTTTTATTTCCTGCATCACGCATCGCACTGGTGGCGCAGGCTTTATAATTATCCACTTCATAAACATCCATTAATAAACGAAATGCTTTCATTGCCGTGCGCAATTGCCTGGATTTTTCTTTCCTGATTTCGCCAAACTCAAAAACGTCAAAACCAAGACGGAGCGGCACTCTTACGAGTGATATCTTTGTGAAGCGAGGTTCATTTTCCGGGCTGGAATAAACATCTGTTACCAATAAACGGGCTGCATTGCTGCCTATATCTATAGCGGCTAATTTCAAATCGTATTATTTAAAGTAAATAAAAATTATGATGGCGGCAAAGTACACACTAATCAGCGGAATTATTTTTTTGTAAAAGATAATTATACGTAGCGACCTGCGATCGGACACGTTTATTTCCTTTTGCCGGTACATAATGATTGGATAAAGTATTATCCAGGAGACGTGCTTTTACGTTATCTGCCAATTGAATTTCAAGGATGTCTTTTAATTCTTTTTTATTGGTTTCACGTGTTACCGGTAATGTTGCTTCAATGCGGTGGTCCAGGTTGCGCACCATCCAGTCGGCACTGGAAATAAATATTTTTTCTTTGCCTTTATTATGAAATAACAAAACCCGCGAATGCTCTAAATATTCATCCACGATACTTACCGCATGCAGGCGATGCTTTAATTTTTTTTGTTCTGAACGAATACAAAAAATACCGCGTACAATTAAATCAACTTCCACACCATTCTCCGCAGCTTCGTATAATTTATAGATGAGTTTAGCGTCACTTAAAGAATTTACTTTTACTAAAATATATGCAGGTTTTCCGGCTTTCGCCTGCTGAATTTCATTGTGTATCAATTTCAAAAAAGTAGTCCGTGTATTCACCGGGCAAATGAGTAATGTTTTACAGGACTTCAAAATATTAATACCTGTAGCAGGATTTTCCAGGTATTTAAATATCCGGCTGATATCCGCCATCACATTGCGGTTGCTGGTGAGCAGGCAATGGTCCGCATATAATTTTGCTGTCTTTTCATTCAGGTTTCCCGTAGTTACAAAACCATACTGAAAAGTTTTCTTACCTTTTTTCTTTTTGATCACGCAAATCTTTGCATGTACTTTCATATTCGGAACACCCAGTAAAACTTTCACGCCTTCTTCTTCCAGGGTTTTTTTCCATTCAAGATTTGCTTCTTCATCAAAGCGGGCGCGCAGTTCGAGCATCACGATTACCTGTTTTCCATTCCTGGCTGCATTGATCAATGCACTGATTACTTTGGATTGCGGCGCTAACCGGTAAGCAGTCATTTTTATAGAAAAAACATTTGGGTCAATGGCAGCTTCGCGCAACAAATCAATGATCGGATCAAAAGAATGATACGGGAAATGCAGGAGTATATTTTTTTTCTCAATAACATCTGTAACGCGTTTTGCAACTTTTAATTCAGGATGAATGAAAGGTTTATTACGCTTTGCATTTTTGGGAAATACATCCGGGAAATCCATGAAATGCCTGAAGTTGTGAATACGGCCGCCGGGAACAATATTGTCCTGGCCGGAAACATTTAATTTTTTTAAAAGAAAAGACAACAGGTCTGTATCCATTTCACGGTCATAGCTGAAACGTACGGTGCGCGCTAATCTCCGGCCTTTCACTCCTTTTTCAACTTTTTGAACAAAGGTGGTAAACACATCATTATCTATATCGAACTCTGCATCTTTAGTTACTTTAAAAATATGCGCATCAAACACATCATACCCAAAATAGGAAAAGATAAATGGTAAATTAAAACGGATTAAATCTTCCAGTAAAATAATGGTATGCTGCCCGGCCTTTGAAGGAATTTGCACAAACCTGCCCATGAGTTTACTAGGCACTTCAATGACTGCATAATTTTTTTTATCCGGTTCCTGTGATTTGCGCATCACCACACCGAGGTAAATACTTTTTTCCCGCAAGTAAGGAAGTTGCGGAATACTTTCGATCATTAATGGATTGATAATGCTGCGCACTTCTGCTTCAAAATAATTTTTGATAAATGCTTTTTGCTGCAGTGTCAGTCTTTTTTCATTGACGAGAAAAATATTTTTTTTCCGCATTTCCTGCAGGATTCCCTGCCAGGTAATATTGAACTGTGTTTGCTGTTGCAAAACAATCGCCTGGATCTGGTCTAAAATTATTTGCGGTTTTTCTTCGAGGTGCATAGTGGCTTTTTTACCACCGAGTTCGATCATGCGTTTTAAAGTGGCCACGCGGATGCGGAAAAATTCATCCATATTATTGGAATGGATTCCGAGAAAGCGAATACGTTCTTTAAGTGGAACAGTTTTATCAGTTGCTTCCTGTAACACGCGCGCATTAAAACTCAGCCAGCTTATATCCCTTGCAATTAATCCTTTCATGAAATTTTATTATACAGCACGCAAAATACAACAGCGGAAATTTTTTCAATGTTAAGTTTTTATTACTTTATTTTTTTTATAAAAAAGCTATACAAACTTTATTTTTCTTTTATTTTATTGATCAGCATAGAAGTTGAAAAACCTTCAAGTATGGGATTGATTACAACGCGTCCGCCATTTTCGATTACTTCTTTTGCTCCGGCAATTGTTTCGATGGTGTAGTCGCCACCTTTTACCAAAACATCCGGCATAATTACTTTGATCAA